>NZ_JBIUZW010000007.1:0-262995 GCF_044745245.1 Herbaspirillum sp. NPDC087042
ACTTCTCCCGTGAAACCGGCCTGATGGTGATCCGTCAGGCGCTGGAACTGACCGGCAACGTCGAACGTTTCGACATCAAGGTGAACGTCCACGGTGGCGGCGAATCCGGCCAGGCCGGCGCTGTTCGCCACGGCATCACCCGCGCCCTGATCGACTACGACGCTGGCCTGAAGTCGGCTCTGTCGAACGCAGGCTTCGTCACTCGTGACGCGCGTGAAGTCGAACGTAAGAAGGTTGGTCTGCGCAAGGCACGTCGCGCAAAGCAATTCTCGAAGCGTTAATCGCCTCTTGTATTACGGAAAGCCGTCGGCACTCGTGCCGGCGGCTTTTTGCTTTTCCGGCATGGCCGGAATCGTCGGCATCGGCCTGTCCTGCGCCCCGGGAGTCACGCGCCCCCTGGTTTGACCGGCTTGCCTGGCGAGGCCTTTTTTGGGCCGAATCTCGAAATACTTCCCGAAGGGAAATCAGCGGGAAATATTCTCCTGCTAGAATGAAAAGCTTTCCAGCGTGCCCGGCACGCGCGTCAGGCGCTTGGTCGCCACGGCGTATTTTCTTCGCCTTTTTTCGCAAGGACCAGACATGATCAAGGTAGGTATCGTTGGCGGAACCGGTTACACCGGCGTCGAATTGCTGCGTATTTTCGCCACTCACCCCGAAGCCCGGGTGCAGGCGGTGACCTCGCGCAAGGAAGATGGCATGCCCGTGGCCGAGATGTATCCGTCCCTGCGCGGCCGTGTGGACGTGGCCTTCTCCTCGCCCGACAAGGCCAAGCTGACCGAATGCGACGTGGTCTTCTTCGCCACCCCGCACGGCGTGGCCATGGCCCAGGCGCCCGAGCTGCTGGCTGCCGGCGTGAAGGTGATCGACCTGGCGGCCGACTTCCGCATGCAGGACGTGGCCGCCTTCGAGAAGTGGTACAAGCTGCCGCACAGCTGCACCGACCTGTTGAAGGAAGCCGCCTACGGCCTGCCCGAACTGAACCGCGATGCCATCCGCAAGGCGCGCCTGGTGGGCAATCCGGGCTGCTATCCGACCACCATGCAGCTGGGCTTCGCGCCGCTGCTCAAGGCCGGTGTGATCGATGCCTCGCACCTGATCGCCGATTGCAAGTCGGGCGTCTCCGGCGCCGGTCGCAAGGCCGAGCTGAGCCTGCTGTTCTCGGAAGCCTCCGACAACTTCAAGGCCTATGGCGTGTCGGGTCACCGTCATTTGCCCGAGACCATCGAGCGTCTCTCGCACCTCACCAGCGACAAGGTCGGCCTGCTGTTCACGCCGCACCTGGTGCCGATGATCCGCGGCATGCATTCCACGCTGTATGCGCGCCTGAGCAAGGATATCGACAACGCCGCCCTGCAGGCCCTGTTCGAGGATGCCTACAAGGATGAGCCCTTCGTCGACGTGCTGCCCTTCGGCGCGCACCCCGAAACCCGCACCACGCGCGCTTCCAACATGCTGCGCCTGGCCGTGCATCGCCCGGACAACGGCGACACCGTGGTGGTGCTGGTGGTCCAGGACAACCTGGTCAAGGGCGCTTCCGGCCAGGCGGTGCAGTGCATGAACCTGATGTTCGGACTGGATGAGACCACCGGTCTGCAGCAAGTGCCGGTCCTGCCGTGAAGTACCGTCTATGGCGTCGGCGCATGAGCATTTCAGCGCCGAAGATGACCATCAAGCGCCACTTGCCCTGGCCGGTGATGGCATTGCTGTGGGCGCTGGTCATCGCAGTGGGGGCGTCGGCGGCGGTCTGGACCTACAAGCTGGGTCGCAACCATCTGCCCGGCCTGGAGGTTTCCGGCGATGCCGGGGAACAGATGGACCAGCTCAGCGAGCAGGTCCGGAAGCTGACCACTGAAAACGAGCGCTTGCAATCGGCCTCCAGTGCGTCGCAGAATGAGCTGAAGATTGCCCAGACGGCACAGGCCCAGCTGGCCTCGCAGGTCAAGAATCTGGAGGCGGAAAACAACCGCCAGAAGGAAGACCTGGCCTTCTTCGACAGCCTGTTGCCGACCAACCTGGGGGCGCCTGGCATCACCATCCAGCGCTTCAAGGCCGAACAGGCGGCGCCCGACCAGCTGCGCTATCGCGTGCTGGTCATGCAGGGTGGTGGTGGAACGCAGCAATTTGCAGGAAACCTACAACTTAGTGTCAATATTATCCAGGGTGGCAAGAGTGCTATCCTTAACTTTCCGGAAGGCAATGCAGCCGATCAGGCTCGCTACCGACTCGCATTCAAGTATTACCAGCGGGTAGAAGGCTTGCTCAATATTCCGGAGGGGGCGACCATCAAGTCGGTTGCTGTCCGTGTTCTCGACCGCGGCCAGGTTCGCGCCCAGCAGTCGGTAGATCTGTGAGGTGATTCCATGTTTACACGCAAGACCAAGAGTACGATCGACAGCCTGATCGGCATGTCCACCAGCATCAAGGGCGATGTTGGCTTCAAGGGGGGCCTGCGCATCGATGGCAGCATCAATGGCAATATCAACGCCGAAAGCGGTCAGCCCAGCGTGCTGGTCATTTCCGAGCATGCCAAGGTGGTCGGCGAGGTGCACGCGGCCCACCTGATCGTCAACGGCGAGATCATCGGTGACGTCCATTCCACCGAACTGCTCGAGCTGCAACCCAAGGCTCGCATTACCGGCAACGTCTTCTACAAGGCGCTGGAGATGCATGGCGGCGCGCTGGTGTCCGGCAAGCTCAGCCATGACCAGGCCGGGGAGACCCCGGTGCTGAAGCTGGCGGCATCATCGGAAGCATGAATTTGCGCAAGCGCTTATAATTGATCCATCGATCAGACGTATTGATCCGCCTCAAGCCAAGCAGGAGCCCGAAATGAATGCCGTAGCCGAACTGCAACAAACCGATATGCCCGCCCCGATCAACTTCAGCGACAGCGCAGCCGCCAAGGTGGCCCAGCTGATCGAGGAAGAAGGCAATCCCGACCTGAAACTGCGCGTGTTCGTGCAGGGTGGTGGTTGCTCGGGTTTCCAGTATGGTTTCACCTTCGATGAAATCGTCAACGAAGACGACACCACCATGAGCAAGAACGGTGTCCAGCTGCTGATCGACTCCATGAGCTACCAGTACCTGGTGGGCGCCGAGATCGACTACAAGGATGACCTGGAAGGTGCGCAATTCGTCATCAAGAACCCGAACGCTTCCACGACCTGCGGTTGCGGCTCGTCGTTCTCGGTGTAATCGAGTCGTACTGGCCTCTTGTGGCGCGGCGCAGGCCGCGCGGCAGGGCAAGCAAGAGACCGCAAAAGACAGCAAGATAAAAAAAGGACGCCCAGGCGTCCTTTTTTCATGCCCGTGCGGGGCCTGCCCGCACGTTGCCTTTAGCGGCGTTCAGCCGAGTTCGGCGAAGGCCTTGGCGGCGGCCGCGATGGTTTCCTCGATGATGGCATCGCTGTGCTGGGCCGACACGAAACCGGCCTCGAAGGCCGACGGCGCGAAATACACGCCCGCATCCAGCATCTTGTGGAAGAAGCGGTTGAAGCGCTCCTTGTCCCCCTTCATGACTTCGGCATAGCTGGTCGGCACGGCCTGGTCGAAATACAGACCGAACATGCCGCCAATGGCGTCAGCCGCAAAGCTGACGCCGGCCGCCTTGGCGGCAGCGGCCAGGCCATCGGCCAGCTTGCGGGTCTGGCGGCCCAGGCTGGTGTAGAAGTCCGGCTGCTGGATGATCTTCAGCGTGGCCATGCCTGCGGCCACCGTGACCGGGTTGCCCGACAGCGTGCCGGCCTGGTAGACGCCACCCAGCGGTGCGAGGTGCTTCATCACCTCGGCACGGCCGCCGAAGGCCGCCACCGGCAGGCCACCGCCGATCACCTTGCCCAGCGCGGTCAGGTCTGGGACGATGCCATTCAATTCCTGGGCACCACCACGGGCCACGCGGAAGCCCGACATCACTTCGTCGAAGATCAGGATGGCGCCGTACTCGGTACATAGGCGACGCATGGTGCGCAGGAACTCATCGGAGGCGCGCACCAGGTTCATGTTGCCGGCCACCGGTTCCACGATCACGCAGGCGATCTCATTGCCGGAGGCCTTGAAGACTTCTTCCAGCTGGGCGGCATTGTTGTAGTCCAGCACCAGCGTGTGCTTGGCGAAGTCTTCCGGCACGCCGGCCGAGGTCGGGTTGCCGAAGGTCAGCAAGCCGCTGCCGGCCTTGACCAGCAGGGAATCGGCGTGGCCGTGGTAGCAGCCTTCGAACTTGATGATCTTGTCACGGCCGGTGGCGCCGCGCGCCAGGCGCAGCGCGCTCATGGTGGCTTCGGTGCCGGACGAGACCAGGCGGATCTGCTCGATGGAGGGCACCAGCTTGATGATCTCCTCGGCCATCTCGATCTCGGCCTCGGTCGGGGCGCCGAAGGACAAGCCGCGTGCCGCCGCCTGCTGCACGGCCTTGACCACTTCCGGGTGGGCGTGACCGACGATGGCGGGGCCCCAGGAGCCGATGTAGTCGATGTAGCGCTTGCCCTCGGCATCCCAGAACCAGGGGCCTTCGGCGCGTTCGATGAAGCGGGGCGTGCCGCCTACCGAGCGGAAGGCGCGTACCGGGGAATTGACACCACCCGGCGTGCTTTGTTGGGCGCGGGCGAAGAGCGAAGCATTGGTCTTGGTCATGGGCTGCGAAGGAAGAAATCCAGTATCGGTTCAGTTGAGGGAAGGGGGCGCGTCCAGATCCCGGGGATCTTCGGACTCGCGCGCCCAGAAATAGCGGTCAGGTACCAGTTTGCCCATGCCGAAGCGCTGGGCATTGGCCAGCGCTGCAAGCGTGAACTCCTGCGCTTCGGAGGCCGCCAGCGGCACCTCCAGGCCATTGGCCAGCATGGCCGTCATGGCGGCCGAGAGGGTCGTGCCTGCACCGACGAAGGAGCCGGGCAGGCGCTGCCAGGCGTCCTGGCGCACCAGGCCGGATTCATCGAAGAGCGAATTGGCGATTTCCTGTAGATCGGTCTGGGTATTGGTCACCAGCAGGTATTCGCATCCCATCTCGATGATGCGCATGGCGTCCAGCATCAGGGTGTCGCCTGGCACCGGTTCGCGCCAGGTCTCGGCCAGCCGTGTCAGCTCGCCCGCCGAGGCGACCAGTACGGTGGCTTGCGGAATGAGCAGTTCGCGGATGGCGATCAGGCGGTCGTCTTCGTCCTCCTGGTTGGCCAGGGCGCTGGTGAAGGGATCCAGGATCAGCGGCACGTCCGGGTAATCGGAGACGATCTCGGCGATCACCGAGATATTTTCGATGCTGCCGACGGCGCCCACCTTGAAGGCGGCGATCGCCATGTCTTCCAGGATCACGCGTGCCTGGTCGGCCACCCAGTCCACGTCGACGATCTGGACGTCTTCCACACGGGCGGTGTCGCCGATGAGCAGGGCGGTCACGACCGACAAGCCATGGCAGCCCATGGCTGCATAGGTAGCCAGATCGGCCTGGATGCCGGTGGCGCCGACCGGGTCGGCGGCGCCGAAGCTCAGGATGAGAGGAGGAGTTTGGTTTTGCACGTCGAGTAGATTAAGATAGCTGACTTAGCATTTTACTTGATTGATTTTAGGGATTGTCAGCCGTGACCGATAGCAAAAGCAGCCAAACCGAATTCAAAACCTGGATGTGCCTGATCTGTGGTTGGATCTATGACGAGGAAGCAGGCCTGCCGGAAGAAGGCATCGCGCCCGGTACCCGCTGGGACGATGTACCCATCAACTGGACCTGTCCGGAATGTGGTGCCCGTAAAGAAGACTTTGAAATGGTCGCGATCTGAGTGGCTGTTGATTTTCCTGCCAGGTGAGAAGCCTGGCCTCCGCAAGTCCCGATGGCGCTTCCCCGTTTTTTCTCGGGAGCGCCATGCCTCCCCCTCTTTTCCCGAAATCCAGTATTTGATCTATATCAAATGCAGCGCATTTCGTCGCATTTCTCCATCACTTCAGGATTGCAGCCGGTCAAAGTGCTTGCCCGAAGGAAATTTCACGGCGTTTCTGAGTAAAATCGAGGCTTGTCTGCGTCGGTCAGGTCACGCCCGTACATCGGGGTCGACCGAATGCGAGCCGATGTTGTCATTTTTCTGTTCCAAGAGCCAGGCATGTCCCAATTGAAGGATTTCGTGATCGACGCGCAGCATTCCGGTCTGGGCGACACGCTGCGCATGCCTGCCGGCGAGGACTTGCAGGCTTTTCAGGCCTCGCTGCTGGCGCGCATGGCCGCCCGTGCCGCCGATAGCCTGCCGGGACGCCGCCTGGCCGTCTGCATCGGCGCGCATGCCTGCCTGATCGCGCTGGACCAGGCCGGCGAGATCCTGCCCTTGCGCCAGCAGCAGCTCACCCACGTACCGTCGACCCGCCCCTGGTTCCGTGGCCTGCTCAACATCCGTGGCAACCTGATCGGCGTGGCCGATCTGGCCGCCATGGCCGGGGCAGCCCTGCTGCCGGCCGGCTCCGACAGCCATGTGCTGGTGATGGCATCCAGTCTGGTCCCGCAATGCGGCCTGCTGGTGTCGCAGGTACATGGGTTGCGGGATATCTCAGAAATGTCACGAATCTCGAACAACGACGAGATTGAAAATGATTTGCATGGGGTAATCGGGCGTTATAAAGACAAGGGCGGCATGGTCTGGGCGGAGCTGGACCTGGCGCGCCTGAGCCAGGATCCGGAATTCCTGCAGGTCGGGCGCTAGCCGCCGGCACCAGGGGGCGCAGCGGATCTCGCCAGACAGATCGGCCATATCTGCTCCAGAAAAAGAGAAGAGGGATGGGAACATCGGGAATGCAATCGCGCTTGACGCCGCTATCGAAGAAGGCCTACCCGGCTGCGGCCCAGGTGCGCGTACGCCGCATGCGGCTGCCTTACCTCAACCGTTTTTCCCTGCGCACCCAGACGCGGCTCCTGCTGGCGCTGCTGTCCTTGTCCCTGACGGCGCTGTTCCTGTTCCTCTGGCTGGGATCGCGCATCTACATCCTGGCCACCTTGCAGACCAATCTTGCCTCCGACCTGGTGATGCATTCGCAGCGTATCGGCAAGGCCGTGCCCAATGCCATCCAGGGCAATCCCGAGGCGTTCGTCCAGTTGTCCCAGAGTCGTAACGAGTTCAACCGCGACCTGTTGCTGCTGACCTCGGGCGGTGCCTATCAGGGCAATACCATCGAACCCGCGGATGCCGCCATCAAACCGGCGCTGGAAAATGTGGCGCGGCTGTGGCGCCGCACCGACCAGGCAGCCGACACCATCTTGCGGCTGGAAAAGGAGCTGACCGGTTTCGGTACCACCCTGCGGCAGTTGAACCAGTTGCTGCCGCTGATGCTGGACCTGAGCGAGCAGATCGCCATGCTGCAATCCCAGGGCCGGCCTACCCCGCACGAAATGACGGCCGCCAGCCAGCTGGTGATGCTGAGCCTGCGCCTGGGGCGCAGCTCCAACGAATTCCTGACCTCCGAGGGCGTCAATCCGGAAACCGCCTTCATGCTGGGCAAGGACATCACGGCCTTTGGCGACCTGTTGACCAGCCTGCTCAAGGGCAATGAGATGCTGCGCCTGCGTGCGGTCACCGACGCGGACATGCGCGAGAAGCTGCAGCGACTGGAGGTGGTGTTCGGCAAATACCAGCCGCAGGTGGCCGGCATCCTGGGCAACCTGCAGAATTTCATCGCCGCCAAGCAATCCGAGCAACTGGTCTTTGTCGAGAACGAGACCTTGAAGCGCAACCTGACCAAATTGCAGGAGCATTACCGCATCGCCCTCAAATCGCGCTCCTGGACCTTCTGGGCCATGCTGGCGACGATGATTACGGCCCTGCTCAGCGCCATCGGCATCGCCCTGGTGCAATTGCAGGCCAGTCGCGACAATGCCGCCGCCGCCGAGGAGCGTCAGCGGCTGGCGGAGTTGCAGCGCCAGCTGGCGCAGCAGGAGGAAGAGAAGGCCATGCGCGTCAATCACCTGACCCAGACCGCCATCCTGCGCCTGATGAATGAGTTGCAGAAGGTCGCCGATGGCGACCTGACGGTCCGTACCACGGTCTCCGACGACATCACCGGCGCCATCGCCGATTCGGTCAACTACACCGTCGAAGCCCTGCGCGCGCTGGTGGAGCAGGTGACCCAGATGGCCTCCAAGGTGGCGATCAGTTCCGAACAAGTGCGCGGCACCACGACCGAGCTGGGTGCGGCCGCGCAAGCGCAGGCCCGGCGCATCCAGCACATTGCCCAGTCGATGCTGGAGATGTCCGGGCAGATCACCGGCGTATCGGTATCGGCCGATGAATCCGCCGAGGTGGCCCGGCATTCCGTGGTGGTGGCCGAGCGGGGCGCACGGGCGGTGGAAGAGGCGGTCAAGGCCATGGATGGCATCGGCCAGCAGATCCGCGAAACCTCCGGTCGCATCACCCGGCTGGGGCAATCCTCGCAGATGATCGGCGAGATCACCGAGCTCATCTCCGACATTACCGAGCGTACCAATGTGCTGGCCCTGAATGCCGCCATCCAGGCAGCGTCGGCCGGCGAGGCCGGACGCGGATTTTCGGTGGTGGCCGAGGAGGTCCAGCACCTGGCCGAACGCTCCAGCGCCGCCACCCGCGAGATCGGCGCCCTGGTCCGCATGATCCAGGCCGATACCCGCGACGTGGTGGTGGCCATGGAGCGATCGACCGCCGGCGTCACCGATGGCGCCGTGCTCTCGGATGCCGCCGGCAACGCGCTGGCCGATATCCGCAGGGTCTCCGACAAGCTGGCCGAGCTGATCGGGGGCATGGCCGTGTCCACGCGTGAACAGGCGGTCTCGGCGGGTGGAGTGGCCCGGCAGATCCAGGGCATCCTGACCGAAAACGACATCATCGAGCAAAGTCGCGAACAGGTCTCGGCGCTCTACGAAGAACTGTGGGGCGCGGCCCAGCAACTGGAAAGTTCGGTCTCGCGCTTCCGTGTAACGGTCTCCTGAGTTCGCCCCGGCAAGGCAAGCGATGAATCTCCCTGTCTCCATCAATCCCGCGCTCCAGGCAGACCCGTTCTCTCCCTCCCTGCAGGACACCGTGCGCCCCCTGCTGAAGATCGTGCGGCAGCAGGGCAGCAGCTGGCGCGCCCGGGTCGAGAGCGGCTTGCGCTGCGCGGCACCGGCCTTGTACCTGCGTTCGCTGGTGGCCGTGCGTGACTATGCCCGCAGTGTCCACGCCCGGCAGCTGGAAGACGCCAGCAGCGCGATGGTGCAGCAACTGGAGCAATTGCAGGAGAACGATGCCGGCATCGATGCCGGCGAGCTCGATATGCTGGAGCAGGCCGTTGCCGCCATCGTCCTCATGGTCGAGCAAGGCGGCGCACCTGCCCGGTCGGCGCTGGTGTCGACGACGGTCACCGACGACTCCGCGCAATCGGTGCAATCGGCGCAGGACCTGCTCGATACCGGCCTGCTGCCGGTCTTCCTGGAAGAGGCGCAGGAGCTCATGGACAGCATCGGCGATGGCTTGCAGGCGGCCAGGCAGGGGCGTCCCGATCCGCTTGCCCTGGATGCCCTGGCGCGTCCGCTGCACACGCTCAAGGGCAGCGCCCGCATGGTGGGCGCCTTGCGCCTGAGCCATTGCCTGCACGAGATGGAAAGCGTCTTGCGGCACCGGTCACCGCATCGGGATGGCGGTGTCGACATGGCCGCCCTGCATGCGCTGTATGGGCAAGCCCAGGATCACTTTGTCGCGCTGGAGCAGCGGGTGGCATTGGACGCCGTGCCCCGCGAGGGCGCAACGCCATCGCGCGGACCGGTGATCAGGATCAAGACCAGCGTACTGGACAGGTTGCTCAATCAGGTCGGCGAGGTGGCGATCTCCCGCTCGCATCTGGAGAATGAGGTGGCGGCCTTGCAGCGTGATTCCCGCGCCTTGGGCGAACACCTCGCAACGCTGGCGCAGCAACTGCGGCAGTTGCAGGCTACCCCATGGCGGACCAGTGGCGGCCACGACGACGAGGCCGCGCAGCAAGGTCTGGCGCAGACCCTGGGGGCTTACCTCGACGAAGTCGGCATGTGTCACCGGCAACTGCAGCTCACCGTCGGCAAGACCCGTGAGGGTCTGCGCCAGCAGGCCCGCTATACGCGTGACCTGCAACAGGAGCTGATGTCGGCGCGCATGGTCAGGTTCGACAGCATCCGGGTGCGCCTGCAGCATCTGGTGCGACAGGTCGCCGTCGATGCCGGCAAGCCCTTGCAATTGAACCTCGCCGATGGTGGCCTGCAGATAGACCGCGCCATCCTGGAACGACTCATGGGGCCGCTGGAGCATCTCCTGCGCAACGCTGCGGTGCACGGCATCGAAGGCCGGTCCGAGCGCCTGGCTGCCGGCAAGCAGGAGAGCGGTCAGTTAAGCGTGCAGGCACGCCACGAAGGCAACGAAGCCGTGATCCGCATCAGCGACGACGGTCGTGGGCTGGATCTCGAATCGATCCGCCGCAAGGCCTTGCAACTGGGCTTGCCGGGTGCGGCCAGCGCTACCGAAGCGCGTCTTGCCGAACTGATCTTTGCACCGGGACTGAGCACGTCGCCGCAACTGTCGGCCCTGGCCGGGCGCGGCATCGGCATGGATGTGGTGCGCGCCGAAGTGGCCGCCCTGGGGGGCTGGATGACCGTGCATTCACAGCCCGGGCAGGGCGTGACGCTGACGCTTTTCCTGCCGCTGTCGCTGGCGGTCCAGCATGTCTGCCTGCTGCGGCACGGACAGCAGCACTATGCGATTCCTTCCATGCTCATCGACAGCGTCCAGCAGTTGCGTGGCGAGCAGGCTGCGCAGGCGCTGATGCAAGGTACGCTGAGCCTTCATGGCCGTACGCTGGCGCTGCATCCACTGCATGCGCTGCTGGACGAGCCGGCGGTCGCCGCACCGTCGGCAATGGCATCGTCGGTCTATGCATTGCTCATCAAGAGTGGCGAGGAGCGCATGGCCATCATGGTCGATCATGTCAGCGGCAATCGCGAGGTGGTGGTCAAGCCGGTCGGCCCACAGCTGGCCTCGCTGGCCGGCGTGGTGGGGGCCACCCTGCTGGGCGATGGACAGATCGTCCTGATCCTCAATCCGCTCTTGCTGGCCGGTGCCTGCCGCCCGGAGAGCATGACCGCAGTGGCGGGCGTACAATAGCGCGCTCCGGCCTGCGTCCTGAGCTTGGGCGCTCAGCGGCAGCGCCGCTTGCGTCTGGGACGTCCCGACGCCGGACCGGTGTGCAGCGGTTCGTCACGCCAGTCCCCGGCAGCGTCAGCGGCCGCGACGGGCGGTACGGCGGGCTGCTTTCGCAGCACCCAGCGCATGCCGATGCTGCCGACGAAACCGAGCAGGCCAAGCAATAACAGGAAGTCTTCAAGCACGATCCATCCTTTCATCGAGCCGCGCCCGGGATGGGCATGGGGGATGGCGTCAATGTAGGCTGGCAGGACGCGCGGCGCCAATATCAAATCAGGCTGCGCACCATCTCAAAACGATATGGCAGGGGAGACGACATGATTTCCATCCGGCAGTTGCGCTACTTCGTCGAGATCGTCGAAGCGCGCGGCTATACCCGCGCCGCGGAGCGACTGTTCATCGCACAGTCGGCGCTGAGTCGCCAGGTCAAGGAGCTGGAGGCGGTGCTGGATGTGGTGCTGCTCAAGCGCGAGGCCAAGCATTTCGAGCTGACCCAGGCCGGTCAGGATTTCTACGAACGCAGTCGCAAGATCCTGCTCGACCTCGATCGTGCCGTGGCGCAGGCGCGCACCATCGGCAAGGGCGAGCATGGCGAGCTGCGCCTGCTGCATTCCAGTTCGGTGCCGTTGTCGGCGCCATTGGGGCCGACGCTCAACGAGGCACTCAAGGCCTTCCCCGGCATCTCGCTGGAAATCTCGCAAGCCCCCTCCGAGTACCAGGCGCGCGAGATCGTGGAAGGCAGTGCCGATATCGGCCTGGCACGCCTGCCCATCCTGCGCGCCAATCCCAACCTGGAATCCACCGTGCTCTATCGCGAGCGTCTGGTGGCCGCGGTACCGGCCAATCATCACCTGGCACAACGTCAGGAGGTCGAGATCGCCGAGTTGCGTGATGAGTTCTTCGTGACGGTGCCGCATCGCGATCGCGGCGGCTTGAGTTACCTGGTGGCCGAGCGCTGCATCGCGCATGGTTTCTACCCGCGCGTGGCGCGGGCCACTTCGCGCAAGAACTCGCTGCTGAGCCTGGTCAATGCCGGCTTCGGTATCGCCGTGGTGCCGCAGAGCATGGCCAGTATTTCGCTGTCGGCCGGCGTCAGTTTCCCGGCCCTGAAGGATGCCGACTTCCAGTCGGAAGTGGCGCTGCTGCGGCGGCGCGATGCGCCGGCCATGGTGCAGCAGTTCGTCGAGACTTTCATCGCCCGCCTGCGTGAGGCGGGCTTGTCGGCGCCGGCGCAGTAAGGCGGCGCCGTGCCGAACTGTGTGGCGGACGTCAGTTGCCTGTCGCCACCGGACGGGCCGGGTCCGAACTCCATTCGCTCCACGAACCCGGATAGAGGCTGGCACCTGCCAGTCCCGCCACTTCCAGTGCCAGCAGGTTGTGGCAGGCGGTCACGCCGGAGCCGCACTGCATGACGGCCGCCTGGGGATCGCCCACTACCGTGAGCCATTCCTGGCGCAGTTGCGTGGCATCCTTGAAGCGGCCATCGGCTTGCAGGTTGTCCTTGAAGAAGCGGTTCTTCGCGCCGGGGATATGGCCGCCGACTGCATCCATCGTCTCGTTCTCGCCGCGGAAGCGGTCCGGTGCGCGCGCATCGACCACCTGCAGCGTCGGGGTCGACAGGTTCGCCAGCAGGGCCTGTACATCCACGCTCTTGACCAGCGCGGACAGGTCCTGGAGATTGCCCGGTGTCGCCGCCGGTGGAAGCTCCGTGCTCAGCGGCTCGCCCAGTCCCTGCCAGGCCGCCACACCACCGTCGAGCACCGCCACGTCAGCGTGGCCGATCCAGCGCAGCATCCACCACAGACGCGCAGCGTACATGCCGCCGTGGCCGTCATAGGCCACGACCTGGGTGTCGTTGCTGATGCCCAGCGCGCGCATGGCCTGCACGAACTGCTGGCGATCGGGCAGCGGATGGCGGCCATGGAAGCGGCCGCTGGCATCGGTTTTGGGGCCCGACAACAGTTCATCGAGATGGACAAAGCGTGCCAGCGGCAGGTGGCCGGCGGCATAGGCATCGCGCCCGGCGTTCGGGTTGACCAGGTCATGGCGGCAATCGACGATGACCAGGTTCAGGTACTGCGCGCGCGCCTTGAGTTCGGTGGCGCTGATCAGGGTTTGGTAGATCATGCTGTTCTCCTTGTAGGTATCTATGGGGTGTCGGGGCGCTGTCTCAGACCTCGGTGGCGATGGGATCGACCTTGGGCAGGTTCTTGGCTGCGCTCTGGCTGCGTCGCTGGTTGTGATAGGTCGCCAGGATGCCACTGGCCAGGATGATCGCGATGCCCAGCCAGCCGACCCAGCCCGGCGCGTCATTCCAGATGAGCACCCCGAACAGGCTGGAGAAGACGATGCCCGTGTATTGCAGGTTGGCCGTCACCAGGGTATTGCCGAGCCGGTAGGCGCGCGTCATGGCGATCTGCGCCGTGGTCGCGGTCAAGCCTATCATGATCACCAGCAGCGCGCCCTGCCAGGAGTGACCGTGCCAGAGGGGGATCTTGCCGGCGGCGACATTGCCCGCCAGTCCGGCCACCACACCGGTCAGGGAAAAGTAGAACACCACGCGGTATTCGGGTTCCCCCAGCAGGCCCAGCTTGCGCACCTGCAGGTAGACCATCGCCGAGAGCACCCCCGACACCAGCGCGATGGCACCGCCCAGCAACTGCTCGCCATTGAGCGAAGGGCGCATCAACAGGGCCACGCCGATGAAACTGAGCAGCACCGTGCCGGCCAGGCCCCATTCGAACTTCTTGTTGCCCTGCCACCAGCCGGCGGCAAAGAGCATGGCTGCAATCCAGATCGAGGACATGTAGTTCAGCGTGGTGGCGGTGGCGACCGGCAAGAGGCTGAACGAATAGAACCACATCCACAGCGAGATCACGCCGATGCTGCCACGGATGAGGTGGTCACGCGGGAAGGGGGTGCGGAAGGTGCCGCCACGCAGGCGTACCAGGGTGGCGATGACGGAGATCCCGATCAGGCCGCGACAGAGCACGATCTCGGCGGTCGTGTAGTAGTCGCTGGCCAGCTTGACACAGACGCCCATGATGGAAAAGAGGAATGAGGCGACGAGCATCCAGAGCGATTGCATGGCAGTGGTGGAGTGAGGAGAGTGGAGGGAGGAAGAAAGAGCGGGAGCACAAATGCACAACGGCAGCACCGGGAAAACCCGGTGCTGCCGTTGGTGTTGTTGCTGCTACTGCCAGGCCGCCGCGCCGCAAGCAAGGGGGGAGGGGGAGACGACAGTGACGGCGCAAGCTGCGTCCATCATGATCTTGCCGCTGCTGCCCCTGCATCCTGGATCCCCCTGCGCGGCCTGTGGCCTGGTTTATGGTGTTGTGCCTGGCGGAACGTCCAGCCGGCTCCGATACCATTCGTGGAAGTGTTGCATGCCGTCTTCCATGGGTGACTGGTAGGGACCGACTTCGCTGGTGCCGCGATCCATCAGTATACGACGACCGGCGTCCATGCGCTGGGCGATCTCATCATCCTCGACGCAGGTCTCCATGTAGGCGGCGCGTTCGGCCTCTACCAGCTCGCGCTCGAACAGCGCGATCTCTTCCGGATAGTAGAACTCCACCACATTGGTGGTCTTCTGCGGACCGGTCGGCCACAGCGTGGAGACCACCAGCACGTTGGGATACCACTCCACCATGATGTTGGGATAGAGCGTGAGCCAGATCGCGCCGAACTTGGGCGGTTCGCCATGGGAGAACTTGAGCAGCTTCTCCTGCCACTTGGCATAGGTGGGCGAGCCCGAGCGGGCCAGGCCATGGTTCACGCCCACGGTCTGGACGCTGTAGTCGTGGCCGAACTCCCACTTCAGGTCCGAGCAGCTCACGAAGTTGCCCAGGCCCGGATGGAAGGGCTCGACGTGGTAGTCCTCCAGATAGACCTCGATGAAGGTCTTCCAGTTGTAGTCGCACTCGTGGACCTCGGTGTGGTCGTACAGGTAACCGGAGAAATCCAGGTCCCGGGTCACACCCAGATGCTTGAGCTTGGCAGCGATGTCGACGCCATTGGCTTCGAAGAGCAGGCCGTTCCAGTTCTGCAGCGGCGTCTTGGACAGGTTCATGCACGGCGTCTCGCCGAAATGCGGCGCGCCGATCAGTTCACCCTTCAGATCGTAGGTCCAGCGATGCAGCGGGCAGACGATGTTGCTGGCATGGCCGCGGCCATCGAGCATCTTGGCCTGGCGATGGCGGCAGACATTGGACATCAGTTCGATGCCCTGGGCATTGCGAACCAGCATGCGGCCTTCGTTCTCCCACGGCAGGGTGGAATAGTCGCCGGCATTGGGAACCATCAGCTCATGGCCGACATAGCGGGGTCCCTGCTGGAAGAGTTGTTTCAGTTCCCGCTGGTAGAGCGGGTCGTCGAAGTAGACGCTGACGGGAAGTTGCGCGTTTGAGCGCGCCAATTTGGCAAAAGTAGCAAGATCGGACATTTCCGCCCCCAAATTAATTTGCACCAACCTAAGGAAGAAAATCCGCAAAAACCTATGTTCAAATAATATGAAGAGGAAATTTTGGACAGAACCGAGGATTATGCCATAAAACCCCCGTAAGGGGCCGGGTTTTGTGGCCAAAATGCCAGTATTCCAAGCGAATTTAGGTGTCGAACCTGAAAAGCGTCGGCAAATCCACACCCTCAATTGATTTGGGAATCCCCGGTTTGTTCTAAAATACCGGGTTAGATTTTTTCAATGGGTCGATATGCCTAGAACCTCTGCCACTGCCGCCTCCGCCGCGTCGCCCGCCTCCTTCGAGCAAGCCATGCAAGAGCTGGAACAGCTCGTGGCCCAGATGGAAGCCGGCGAACTGCCGCTGGAAGCCTCCGTGGCCGCCTACAAGCGCGGCTCGGAACTGGTGAAATTCTGCGCCGCCCAACTGGACAAGGTGGACAGCCAGGTCAAGCTGCTCGAAGGCGACATGCTCAAGCCCTTCCAGGCCACCGACGCTGCCGCCGGAGACGATTGATGAATGCACATATCCCGGCCGCAAGTGCCTTGGCCTCGCTGGGCTTTTCCGACTGGATGGGCCAGGTACAGGCCGGCATGGAAGGCGTGCTGGACCGCTTCCTGCCGCCGACCTCGGTGGTCCCGGCGCGCCTGCACGACGCCATGCGCTACACCGCCATGGAGGGCGGCAAGCGCGTGCGCCCGCTGCTGGTCTATGCCGCCGGTGATGTCTTCGATACGCCGCGCGCCTTGCTGGAGCGCGCCGCCGCCGCCGTGGAAATGATCCATGTCTATTCGCTGGTGCATGACGACATGCCCTGCATGGATGACGACGCCCTGCGCCGTGGCAAGCCCACCGTGCACGTGAAGTACGACGAAGCCACCGCCCTGCTGGTGGGCGACGCCCTGCAGGCGCAGGCCTTCGCCACGCTGGCGGCGCCGCTGGAGGCCGAACCGGGTGCTGCCGCTGCCGATGCGGCCCTGCCGGCGCGGCAGTTGCGCATGGTCAGCCTGCTGGCCCAGGCCTCCGGTTCGGTGGGCATGTGCGGTGGCCAGGCCATCGACCTGGCCAGCGTGGGCATGACGCTGTCGCTGTCGGAGCTGGAACAGATGCATCGCCTCAAGACCGGTGCCCTGCTGCGCGCGGCCGTGCTGCTGGGCGCGCTGGGCGGCAAGGCCCTGAGCGCCGACGAAAGCGCGGCCCTGGACGACTATGCCCGCGCCATCGGCCTGGCCTTCCAGGTGGTCGACGACATCCTCGACGCCACCGCCGACTCGGCCACGCTGGGCAAGACGGCGGGCAAGGATGCGGCCGACAACAAGCCGACCTATGTCTCCATCCTCGGCCTGGCCGAGTCGCAGGCATTGGCCGAAAAGCTGCGCGGCAACGCGCACCAGGCCCTGGCCGGGTTTGGCGACAAGGCGCGCCGCCTGCGCGAACTGGCCGACCTGATCGTGCAACGAAAGACCTGAACCAGGCATGAAGACGGACCGCGTGCCGCAACGACTGCGACGGCGCGGCCTTCAGACCCAACCACGGTAACAACAGATGCTGCTCAATACCATCAACGATCCGGCCGACCTGCGCCGCCTGTCCCGCCATCAACTCAAGCCGCTGGCCGAGGAGTTGCGCGGCTTCCTGCTGGACGCGGTGTCCAAGACCGGCGGCCACCTCTCGTCCAACCTGGGCACGGTGGAATTGACCATCGCGCTGCACTACGTCTTCAATACGCCTGAGGACCGCATCGTCTGGGATGTCGGCCACCAGACCTATCCGCACAAGATCCTCACCGGCCGCCGCGACCGCATGGGCACGCTGCGTCAGCAGGAAGGCATCTCGGGCTTCCCGCGCCGGGTCGAGAGCCAATACGACACCTTCGGCACCGCGCACTCCTCGACCTCGATCTCGGCAGCGCTGGGCATGGCCCTGGGCGCGAAGACGCAAGGCTCCGACCGTCACGCCATTGCCGTCATCGGCGATGGCGCCATGACCGCCGGCATGGCCTTCGAAGCGCTCAACAATGCGGGCGTGCACGATGACATCAACCTGCTGGTCATCCTCAACGACAACGACATGTCGATCTCGCCGCCGGTGGGCGCGCTGAACCGCTACCTGGCACGCCTGATGTCAGGCAAGTTCTACGCCAAGGCACGTGACGTGGGCAAGTCGGTGCTGCCCGGTCCCGTGCTGGAGCTGGCCAAGCGCCTGGAAGAGCATGCCAAGGGCATGGTGGTCCCGGCCACCATGTTCGAGGAATTCGGCTTCAACTACATCGGCCCCATCGACGGCCACGACCTCGATTCGCTGATCCCCACCCTGCAGAACCTGAAGCACCTGAAGGGCCCGCAGTTCCTGCACGTGGTCACCAAGAAGGGCCAGGGCTACAAGCTGGCCGAGGCCGACCCGGTGCTCTACCACGGTCCCGGCAAGTTCAATCCCAGCGAAGGCATCAAGCCCAGCGCCGGCGGCAAGCAGACCTATACCCAGGTCTTCGGCGAGTGGCTGTGCGACATGGGCGCTGCCGACGAGAAGCTGGTGGGCATCACTCCGGCCATGCGCGAAGGCTCGGGCATGGTGGCCTTCGAAAAGAAATTCCCCAAGCGCTACTACGACGTGGGCATCGCCGAGCAGCACGCGGTGACATTCGCCGCCGGCCTGGCCTGTGAAGGCATGAAGCCGGTGGTGGCGATCTACTCGACCTTCCTGCAACGCGCCTACGACCAGCTGATCCACGACGTGGCCCTGCAGAACCTGGACGTGACCTTCGCGCTGGATCGCGCCGGCCTGGTCGGCGCCGATGGTGCCACCCACGCCGGCAACTACGACCTGGCCTTCCTGCGCTGTATTCCCAACATGGTGGTGATGGCTGCCGCCGACGAGGACGAGTGCCGCAAGATGCTCTCCACCGCCTACCAGTATCCGGGACCGGCGGCGGTGCGTTACCCGCGTGGCGCCGGCGTCGGTGCCGCCGTGGACAAGACGCTGGACACCCTGCCCCTGGGTCGTGGCGAGATCCGCCGCAACGGCAAGGATGTCGCCATCCTGGCCTTCGGCAGCATGCTGGCCCCGGCTCTGGGCGCGGGCGAGAAGCTCAATGCCACGGTCGCCAACATGCGCTTCATCAAGCCGTTGGACGTGGAACTGGTCAAGCAACTGGCTGCTTCGCACGATGCACTGGTGACGGTGGAAGAGGGCTGCATCATGGGCGGCGCCGGTGCGGCCGTCTCCGAGGCACTGGCGGCGGCCGGCATCAACAAGCCGGTGCTGCACCTGGGCCTGCCAGACCGCTTCATCGATCATGGCGACGTGAATCAGTTGCTGGCGCAATGCGGCCTGGACGCAGGCGGTATCGCCGAGTCCATCGTGCAGCGCTTCGGCAAGGACCAGCCGCGTTTGGTGGTCAACAACGGCTGAGTCTATCGAGATTAGTTTTTGCCCATGCAAGACTAAGGACATCACCGGCCGGAAATAACAAAACGCCCCGCGTATCTACGCGGGGCGTTTTACATTGGATGCCCGCCTGTCTCGTGGCTTGACTCCGATCGAGACAGGACGTTTGCGCTCAAGGCGTGCCAACGGGGGATCAGCGGGCGAACTCAGGTGCTGCTGGCACATATTGCCGATGAATTGGCGTGTCCTGCATGATTGCCTGCATGCGCTGCATTTAAACTGGCCACCGCCGTTGTGTTCCTGCGGAACAAATGATGCAGGCGGAGGAGATTCATTGATGGCAGGCAAGCTCACATTTTCGTTGGATATCGGTTGGCGGGCATTGTTGAAGGACATGGGCTACGAGCCAGGGCATGTCCTGCGTAGGGCAGGTCTCCCGGAGGATATGTTTGTCCGTCAAGAGACGGGTCTTTCCACCGAGGCTTACTTTCGCTTTTGGAGAGCGCTCGAGGCGGAGGCTGATGACCCGATGTTCGCGTTGCGTATCGTTGAGACGGTATCTGTCGACGCATTTTCCCCCCCGCTGTTCGCTGCGCTCTGCAGTGCGAACCTGATGCAGGCGGTGCAGCGCCTGGCGAAATACAAGCAGCTGGTCGCACCCATGTGCCTTGACGTGGCATCAGGGCGTGCCGGTGAGCTCACGGTATCGCCGCGCTGGCTGTCGGTCCACACCGAGGTACCGTATTCCCTGCAGGTTGCCGAGATCGGTTTCTTTCTGCGATTGGGGCGGCTGGCGCTACGTGAACCCATCAGCGCTCTGCGCGTGAGCTTGCCCGTGCTGCCGCCAGATCGCTTTCTTCGCCGGTATGAGCGCTTCTTTGGCGTACCCGTCCAATACGGTTCCGTGCCGAGCATTACATTCTCGGCCGTCGATGCGTTGCGCCCGTTTCTGACCGCCAACGCTGGCATGTGGAGAGTCTTCGAGCCCGAGCTACGCCGGCGCCTCAGCGAACTCGATGCCACATCGACGACGGCCGAACGTGTTCGCGCGGTCCTGTTGGAGCTCCTGCCCGGCAATGGCGCGACCATTGAAAAGACCGCAGAACGCCTTGCAATGAGCAAACGCACATTGCAGCGCCGACTCGAGGATGAAGGCGAGAATTTCCGCGCATTGCTCAACGGGACGCGGGAGAGCCTGGCTCGCCACTACCTGGGAAACACCAGCCTGTCGGGCGGGGAAATCGCCTTCTTGTTGGGTTTTGAAGATCCCAATTCCTTTTACCGTGCCTTCATGGACTGGACCGGCGAGACGCCGGACAGCGCCCGGCATCCGTTGCGGATGAATTGAACATGGAAGGCGTGATGGCGCCGTTGGCCTGGAGTGTGGCGCAGTTGGCTAGCGATGCGTCGTCCTTGGCTGCGTAAAGTGCCTGGGTACAGGACATCGTCCTGGACCGGCATTCTCTCCCGACAACCATTTATTTCATTCCATCCCATGAACATCAAAGTTGCTCTTGTAACCGGCGCGTCTTCCGGCATCGGCGAAGCCACCGCGCTCGAATTGAAGGCCCTGGGCTATACCGTGTTCGCCGCTGCGCGTCGTGTCGAGCGCATGCGTGCACTTGCGAACGCAGGTATCCATGTACTCGCCATGGATGTGACCGATGACGTAACGATGCAGGCCGCCATCGATGAAATCATCGCCAACTCGGGCCGCATCGACGTTCTGGTGAATAACGCTGGCTATGGCTCGTATGGTGCGGTCGAGGACGTCTCTCTTGCCGAGGCGCGCGCCCAATTCGACGTGAACGTCTTCGGTGCCGTACGCCTGACGCAACTCGTGCTACCGCACATGCGCTCGCAACGCCGCGGGACCGTCGTGAACATCACCTCCATGGGAGGAAAGATCTACACGCCCCTGGGGGCTTGGTATCACGGCACGAAATTCGCCTTGGAAGCCATCAGCGATTGCCTGCGTCTGGAAGTGCAGCCGTTCGGCATTGACGTCGTCGTGATCGAGCCGGGCGGTATCAAGACCGAATGGGCTGGCATCGCCGCCAACAAGCTGCAGGAGGTTTCCGGCAAAGGGGCTTACGCCAGCCAGGCAGCGGCAATGGCCGAGGCCATGATCGGCGAATCCAGCCGGAAGCGGCAATCCCCACCGGAATTGATTGCCGAGACCATCGGCAAGGCCGTGAGCGCGCGTCGGCCCAGGACGCGCTACGCCGTTGGTTTTGGGGCAAAGCCGATGATCTTCATCCGGCGGCTGCTGTCGGACCGCGCCTTCGATGCTTTCATGCGCATGGCCACCGGTACGGCGCGTGGTGCGGATACGCGCCGCCTCTAAACCTTTCCGTCAGCGCTCCCGCCCCTTCTGCCACAGCACATCCTGCCCACCCGCCTCGCGATTAAGTACCCGCGCCAGCACGAAGCACAGGTCGGAGAGGCGATTGAGATACTGGCGTGCCGGCGCATTCACGCCGGCCTCGGCCTTCTCCAGCATGACCACGCTGCGCTCGGCGCGCCGGCATACCGTGCGACACACATGCGCCAGCGCAGCCGTGCGGGCGCCGCCGGGGAGGATGAATTCCTTCAGCGGCGGCAGGGTGGCGTTGTATTTTTCCAGCAGGGCATCCACGCGCGCCAGGTGCGCATCGCCCAGCACCACATAACCGGGGATGCACAGCTCGCCGCCCAGGTCGAAGAGATCATGCTGGATCGAGACCAGCTCCTCGCGCAATGCCTCGGGCAGCGTCTCGCACAACAGCAGGCCCAGTTGTGAATTGAGTTCATCCACATCGCCCAGCGCCTGGATGCGCAGGTTGTCCTTGCCCACCCGGCTGCCATCGCCCAGGCCGGTGCTGCCGTCGTCGCCGGTACGGGTGGCGATCTTCGAAAGTCGGTGTCCCATCATTGCTCCTTGTTGAACTGCGCGAGCTTAAACGGGCAGGGCGCACAGGGCAACTCCCTGCAAGCCCGGTGCAGCAATAGGTAATCATGCGTAAATTATTCACTTGCATCACCGGTCCGCTATGAACGGTATGGGAGATTTGGCCATCCACTTCGCCGCAAGAGAGTAAAATTCATCAGTTGAATCAGTGGTCAGTCCACTGGAGTGGCGGGGGTTGCCGCTCCACTGCCCGCCGATGTCCTGCATTGCGTCCCATCCCACAAGACAGACAACAGGGATGCGAGAACCCACGGAGACCTGAGAGAACAGCATGAATCACCTAGTTGATGCCCGGAAACTGAAACGCCCCGTCCCCCAAGCCCTGCTCGACGAACTGCAAGCCCTGTTCGGCGAGCGCTTCTCGACCTCGCTGGCCATGCGCGAGCACCACGGTCGCGACGAGTCCTCGTATGACCCGATGCTGCCCGATGCCGTGGTCTTCGCCCACAGTACCGAGGAAGTCGCCGCCTTCGTCCAGGCCTGCAGCCGCTACGACACCCCGATCATCCCCTACGGCACCGGCACCTCGCTGGAAGGCCACGTGCTGGCCCTGCAGGGCGGCGTGACGGTGGACCTGTCGCAGATGAACCAGGTGCTGGCCGTGAATGCCGAAGACCTGACCGCGACTGTCCAGGCCGGCGTGACCCGCAAGCAGCTGAACCTGGAGATCAAGGACACGGGCCTGTTCTTCCCCATCGACCCGGGCGCCGACGCCTCGCTGGGCGGCATGGCTTCGACCCGCGCCTCCGGCACCAATGCCGTGCGCTACGGCACGATGAAGGAAAACACCCTGACCCTGACGGTGGTCACCGCCGAGGGCAAGATCATCAAGACCGGTACCCGCGCCAAGAAATCCTCGGCCGGCTACGACCTGACCCGCGTCTACGTGGGCAGCGAAGGCACCCTGGGCATCATCACCGAAGTGACCGTGCGCCTCTATCCGCAGCCCGAGGCGATCTCGGCGGCGATCTGCTCCTTCCCCAGCGTGGCCGATGCGGTCAATACCGTCATCCAGACCATCCAGATGGGGGTGCCGCTGGCGCGTGTGGAGCTGCTCGATGAAAACGGCGTGCGCGCCATCAACGCCCACGACAAGCTGACCCTGCCGGTCAATCCGCTGCTGCTGTTCGAATTCCATGGCAGCGAGAACGGCGTCAAGGAACAGGCCGAGCTGGTCCAGGACCTCGCCAACGAGAACCACGCCCTGGGCTTCGAATGGGCCACCCGCCCGGAAGACCGCACCCGCCTGTGGACTGCCCGTCACAACGCCTATTTCGCGCTGCTGCAGCTGCGCCCGGGCGCGCGCGCCATCTCCACCGATTGCTGCGTGCCGATCTCGCGCCTGGCCGAGTGCGTGCTGGCCACCAAGGCCGATTGCGAAGAGCAGGGCCTGACCCACGCCATCATCGGCCACGTCGGCGACGGCAATTTCCACGTGCAGATGATGGTCGATCCCAATGATCCGGCCGACGTCGCCCGTGCCGAAGGCGTCAATGCCCGCATGGTGGCACGCGCCCTGGACATGGATGGCACCTGCACCGGCGAGCATGGCGTGGGCCTGCACAAGATGGACTTCCTGATCCAGGAGCATGGCGAAGGCGCCATCGCCGTGATGCGCGCCATCAAGCATGCCCTCGATCCGAAGAACATCATGAACCCGGGCAAGATCCTGCGCTGGGAACAGTGAGTCTGGCGCGGTCCGGCGCTGCCGGTCCGCGCGGTTTGTCCCGTCAGGGCGTGCCGTTTGAGCGTCCCGTCTGAGTTGTCGGTTTTTTTGTTACCCGCGGTCACCCGCCCTTGAGCAAGAGCAGCAGGAATCCACCACCCATGGCCACCCGCCTACCGCCCGTCCACGCGTTGTCCGCCTTCGAAGCCGCCGCGCGTCACAATTCCTTCGCCATTGCGGCCGAAGAGCTTTGCATCACGCCCTCGGCGCTGTCGCACCGTATCCGCCTGCTGGAGGAATTCGTCGGCGAGCGCCTGTTCTACCGTGACGGCCGTTCCATCGGCCTGTCCGAATTCGGTCGCCGCTACCTCGACGTGGTGCGCTCGGCACTGCGCACCCTGACCGACTTCCCCATGCCGCACCGTAACGCCGCGGTGCAGCCCAAGATCAAGGTGATGTTGCCGCCGACCTTCGCGCGCCACCTGCTGATGCCGCGCATCGCCGACTTCACCCAGCGCCATCCCGAGATCGTGGTGGAGCTTTACCTGTCGGTACCGCTGTACGACCTGTCGCTGTCGGAAAGCGATGTCGAGATCCGCTTCGGCGCCGGCAACTATCCCAACATCGTCACCGAGAAACTGTTCGAGGAGCCCGCCTTTGTGGTGGCCAGCCCGTCCTATCTCAAGAGCCTGCCGCCGATGCGTTCGCCCGCCGACCTGCAGCATGCGACCCTGCTGCGCTCGGCGCTGGAGCCCTGGCAGCCCTGGTTCGAGGCCGCCGGTCTGAAGGACTGGGTCGAGCCGTCCGCCGGCCTGCGCGTGGATGACCTGGGCCTGCTGCTGGAAGCGGTGCGCCATGGTTACGGCGTGGGCCTCACGCGCCAGCATTTCGCCGAGGAGCTGCTGGCCCGGGGTGAGATCGTCGAACTCTTCGACGTGCGCCTGCGCACACCGCCCCATGCCTACTATGTCGTCTACGAACGCGCCGTGCGCGAACGCCCCGAGGTCGACACCTTCATCAGCTGGATGCAGAACGCCTTCCGCCACATCTGAAGCACAGCCCACCTGAGGCTGGCGCCTCGTCCACACCGGCCGCCCTGAAAATAATTCACGGCGGCCGAAAATTCTTTTCAGTGGGCACTGCAGCACAATTGCGCCTTGCGGCCAGGGAAAATTCGTTACACTTGTCGGATTGAACAGGCCCGTCCAGAGCGGGCCGATAACGAACGAGACAGTGCGATCCGTGCAGCGTGACGCAAACAGGGACGTCCGCACATCCACGCCTGCCTAGCCCAACGCCGAGGTCCAGCATGAATGCTCCCGCCCAACCGTCTTTCGCGCCGGCCCGCCAGCGCGAAGTCGTCGATGCCCTGCGCCGGGCCGTGCCCGCGCATTGCGTGCTCTTCGATGAAGAAGACACCCGCCCCTATGAATGCGACGGCCTGGCCGCCTACCGGCAATTGCCGATGGTGGTGGTGCTGCCCGAGAACGAGGCGCAGGTGGTCGCCATCATGAAGGCCTGCCATGCGCTGGGCGTGCAGATCGTGCCGCGCGGCGCCGGTACCGGTCTGTCGGGTGGCGCCATGCCGATTGCCGATGGCGTGGTGCTCTCCACGGCCAAGTTCAATCAGATCCTCAAGATGGACAAGTATTCGCGTACCGCCGTGGTCCAGCCCGGCGTGCGCAACCTGGCCATCTCGGAAGCCGCCGCGCCCCATGGGCTCTATTACGCGCCGGACCCGTCCTCGCAGATCGCCTGCACCATCGGCGGCAACGTCGCCGAGAACTCGGGCGGCGTGCATTGCCTCAAGTACGGCCTGACGGTGCATAACGTGCTGCGCGTGCGCATGGTCACCAGCGAAGGCGATGTGGTGGAGCTGGGCGGCGGCGCACTGGATGCGCCGGGCCTGGACCTGCTGGCCGTCTTCATTGGTTCGGAAGGCATGCTGGGCGTGGTCACCGAGGTGACCGTCAAGCTCGTGCCCAAGCCGCAGGCCGCGCGCGTGATCATGGCGTCCTTCGATGACGTCGTGAAGGGCGGCAATGCGGTGGCCAACGTGATTGCCGCCGGCATCATTCCGGCCGGACTGGAGATGATGGACAAGACCAGCTCGCGCATGGTGGAGCCCTTCGTGAAGGCCGGTTACGACGTCAATGCCGAAGCCATCCTGCTGTGCGAATCCGACGGCACCGTCGAAGAGGTGGAAGAGGAGATCGGCCGCATGACCGATGTGCTCAACGCCAGCGGCGCCACGGCGATCGCCTGTTCGCAGTCCGAGGCCGAGCGCCTGCGTTTCTGGTCGGGCCGCAAGAATGCCTTCCCGGCCGCCGGCCGCATCTCGCCCGACTACTACTGCATGGATGGCACCATCCCGCGCAAGAACCTGGCGCAAGTGCTGCTGGGCATCGCCGAGATGGAAAAGAAGTATGGCCTGCGCTGCGCCAACGTCTTCCATGCCGGTGACGGCAACCTGCATCCGCTGATCCTCTTCGATGCCAACATCGCCGACGAATTCCACCGCGCCGAACTGTTCGGTGCCGAGATCCTGGAGCTGTGCGTGGAAGTGGGCGGTACCATCACCGGCGAACACGGCGTGGGCATCGAGAAGATCAACTCGATGTGCGTGCAGTTCTCCCCGGCCGAGCGCGAGACCTTCTTCAAGCTCAAGCGCGCCTTCGATACCGCCTTCCTGCTCAACCCGGACAAGGCCATTCCCACCCTGCACCGCTGCGCCGAGTACGGCAAGATGCACGTGCAGCGTGGCCAGATGCGCTTCCCCGATCTGCCGAGATTCTGACCATGCAAGACCACGCACAACAACAGGACATGAGTGCCGTATTGGCCTCCTTCCGCGAACGCATCCTGCAAGGCCGTCCGCTGCAGATCCGTGGCGCCGGCACCAAGGACTGGTATGGCCAGGCGCCACGCGGCGAGGTGCTCGACACCCGTGCCTACAGCGGCATCATCGACTATGAACCGACCGAGCTGGTCATCACTGCGCGCTGCGGCACGCCGCTTTCCGAGATCGACGCCGCCCTGGCGCAGCACAACCAGATGCTGGCCTGGGAGCCGCCCCGCTTTGGCGGTGCCGCCACCGTCGGCGGCATGGTGGCCGCCGGCCTGTCCGGTCCCGCGCGCGCCAGTGCCGGTGCGGTGCGCGACTTCGTGCTGGGGGCCGTGCTGATGGATGCCCAGGGCGAGGAACTGCATTTCGGCGGACAGGTGATGAAGAACGTCGCCGGCTACGATATCTCGCGCCTGCTGGCTGGCTCGTTGGGGACCCTGGGCCTGATCCTGCAGGTCTCGCTGAAGGTCTTGCCGCGTCCCTTCGCCAGCAGCACACGTGTCTTCGAGATCAACCAGGAAGGCGCGCTGCGCCTCCTGAACCAGAGTGCCGGCCAGCCGCTGCCGCTGGTGGCCAGTGCCTGGACCAGCGATGTGCTGACCATCCGCCTGTCCGGCGCGCAAGCCGCCGTCGATGCGGCCATCAAGAAGCTGGGTGGCACCGAGCTGGCCAATGGCGATGATTTCTGGAGCGACCTGCGCGAGCAGAGCCATGCCTTCTTCGCGCAGCCCGAGCAGCCGCTGTGGCGTCTGTCGCTGCCCTCGGTGGCGCCGCCGCTGGACCTGCCCGGCCGCCAGTTGATCGAGTGGGGCGGGGCGCAACGCTGGTTGCGTCCGGACGGCGCCGTCGATGCCGCCACCCTGCGCGCTGCTGCGCAATCCGTGGGCGGGCATGCCAGCCTGCATCGCGGTGGCGACAAGGCAGTGGGCGTATTCCATCCCCTGTCAGCCTCGGTGGAAAAGATCCACCGCCAACTCAAGCAGCAATTCGACCCGCGCGGCCTGTTCAACCCCGGCCGCCTGTACGCCAGCCTGTAAGCGACCTAGCCAGCGATCTCTCATGCAGACCAACTTAGCCGATTTCATCCGCAACACCCAGGCCGGCGAGGAAGCCGACAGCATCCTGCGCTCCTGCGTGCATTGCGGTTTCTGTACCGCGACCTGTCCGACCTACCAATTGCTGGGCGATGAACTGGATGGCCCGCGTGGCCGCATCTACCTCATCAAGCAGGTACTCGAAGGCAAGCCGGCCACGGCCGCCACGCAATCGCACCTGGACCGCTGCCTGACCTGCCGCAATTGCGAATCGACCTGCCCGTCGGGTGTGCAATACGGGCGCCTGGTCGATATCGGCCGCAAGGTGGTGGAGCAGCAGGTGCCGCGTCCGCTGTCGCAACGCGTGATGCGCACGGCCCTGAAAGAACTGGTGCCGCGCAAGTGGATCTTCCGTCCGGCCATGAAGGTCGGCCAACTGGTGCGCCCGCTCTTGCCCAAGCTGCTGCAGAACAAGGTGCCGGCGGCACAGGATGCCGGTCGCTGGCCTACCCGCAGCCATGCGCGCCAGATGCTGCTGCTGGAAGGCTGCGTGCAGCCTTCCATGTCGCCCAACATCAACAGTGCCACCGCACGCGTGCTCGACGCACTGGGCGTGCAGCTGTTTGCGCCGCCCAAGGCCGGTTGCTGCGGCGCCATCCGCTTCCACATGAATGACCAGGACGGCGGCCTGGACGACATGCGTCGCAACATCGATGCCTGGTGGCCCTACATCGAAGGGCGCGACGGCATCCGTGCCGACACCATCGTCATGAATGCCTCGGGCTGCGGCGTCACCGTCAAGGAATACGGCCACCTGCTGCAACACGATCCGGCCTATGCCGAGAAGGCGCGCTGCATTTCGCAGATGACCCGCGACATCAGCGAGATCCTGCCCGAGTTCGAGCAGGAGTTGCAGCAAAAGCTGCAGCACTTCAATGGCAAGCGCGTGGCCTACCATCCTCCCTGCACGCTGCAGCACGGCCAGAAGATCCGCGGCAAGGTCGAAGGTATCCTCAAGTCGGCCGGCGTGGACGTGCAACTGTGCGCCGACAGCCATCTGTGCTGCGGCTCGGCCGGTACCTATTCCATCCTGCAACCGGAGCTGTCCTATCGCCTGCGCGACAACAAGATCAGCAAGCTGGAAGCCACCGATCCCGACATGATCGTCACCGGCAATATCGGTTGCGTGACGCACCTGCAATCGGGTACCGATACCCCGGTGCGACACTGGATCGAATTGCTGGACGCCGCTCTGCAGGCGCATTCCTGACGATCCGCTGACGACCTGTTGACGATGCATTGATGCCGCCTCGACATCCCTGAAGTTTCCGCCAGTACAACGAAGCCCCGCTCTGCGGGGCTTTTTTGTAGCCAATTTGACTACGCCCGGGGCAATTTGTCCCCATTTATCCAAACCGGCTTGACGGCGGGGGGCATAAGTCAATAAGCTTCGTCCTTTTTTCCGCACAACGGGAAAAAAGCGGCCAGGGTTTCTCACCAGAAACGGTCGCGATCCAATAATCCACGGCATCGACGTCCCTGTCATTGCACCGGCCGGCGTCAGCGCAACAAGCATTACATCATCGTCCTCTCATCGGCGGTTGTGCCGGTGGCGAGCGAGGGCAGGAGAACACATGAAGAAACGCATCCCACAAGCCGCCTATATCTTTGCCGCCATGCTGCTGGGCATCCTGGTCGGTTATCTCATTTTCACCCACTACGAAAAGGGCGATGCCAAGGAGCTGGCCGGCTACGTCTCGATCGCGTCCGACCTGTTCCTGCGCCTGATCAAGATGGTCATCGCGCCGCTGGTCTTCTCGACCCTGGTGGTCGGTATCGCCCACATGGGTGACGCCAAGTCGGTGGGCCGCATCTTCGGCAAGTCGCTGCTGTGGTTCCTGATCGCCTCGCTGGTGTCGCTGGCGCTGGGCATGATCATGGCCAACCTGCTGCAACCGGGTGCCGGTGTGGCGCTGCCGTCGCCGGACGCTGCCGGTGCGGGCCTGGCCACCAGCAAGTTCACCGTCAAGGAATTCTTCAACCACCTGGTGCCCAAGTCGGTGGTCGAAGCCATGGCGCAGAATGAAATCCTGCAGGTGGTGGTGTTCTCGATGTTCTTCGGCATCGCGCTGGCCTCGCTGGGCGAACGCGGCAAGGCCCTGCTGGCCGTGATCGACGACCTGTCGCACACCATGCTCAAGATCACCGGTTACGTGATGAAGTTCGCACCGGTGGCGGTGTTCGCCGCCATGGCCGCGACGGTGGCCGTCAATGGCCTGGACATCCTGGTCAGCTTCGCCGTCTTCATGCGCGACTTCTACCTGTCGCTGGTGCTGCTGTGGGTGCTGCTGATCGGCGTGGGCTTCATCTTCCTGAAGAAGCGCATCTTCCACCTGCTGGCCCTGATCAAGGAAGCCTTCCTGCTGGCCTTCGCCACGGCAAGCTCGGAAGCGGCCTACCCCAAGCTGCTGGATGCGCTGGACCGTTTCGGCGTCAAGCGCAAGATCTCCAGCTTCGTCATGCCCATGGGTTATTCGTTCAACCTTGACGGCTCGATGATCTACTGCACCTTCGCGACGCTGTTTATCGCCCAGGCCTACGGCATCCACATGCCCATCTCCACCCAGATCACCATGATGCTGGTGCTGATGCTGACCTCCAAGGGTATCGCCGGCGTGCCGCGTGCCTCCCTGGTGGTGATCGCCGCGACCCTGCACCAGTTCAACATCCCCGAAGCGGGCCTGCTGGTGATCCTGGGTATCGATACCTTCCTGGACATGGGTCGTTCGGCCACCAACGCCGTGGGCAACTCGATCGCTTCGGCCGTCGTGGCCAAGTGGGAAGGTGGCTTGTTGAGCGAGGCAGAAGCCGCCCGTGCGGAAATCGCGATCGAAGCCGAAGCGGAATCGTCGCTGCATTCCTGAGATTGATCCGGCTCCCGGAGCCGGCTTGCCTCATCGAAAAATGCCGTTCAGTGTTGCACTGAACGGCATTTTTTTCATGTCAGGCCGGCACGGCCTCGGCCTGCTCCACCGCGATCCATTCCTGCAGGGTGATCTCGATGGTGATGAAGGACAGGTTGGCACCACGCACGAAGCGGCCGGCAAAGATCTTGCCGTCGGTGTCGGCGACCACGCCCTGCAGCGGATGGTGAGGGGACTTGTCGTCGGAGAAACCGATCTCGCCGAAGACGTTGAGGATTTCCACGCCGGGGCCGTTGACTTCCATCTCGCGCAGTCCGGCCGGGGTGGCGTATTGCAGGTGGGCGTCGATGAGGCTGCCGATGGCGCCGCGCACGATGGCGGTCTTCATGCCATGCTGGCGGCACAGTGCCTCCACGCTTTCCGTGATGTCCTGGTTGGGTTTGAGACGGGCCATGACCAGCTTGCCTAGTCGGCCCTGTTCTACGTGGATGTGGTTGTCGCGTTCGTCGGTGTTGTCTGTGGTGTCTGTGGTGTCATTGGAGAGCGAAGTCATCATCATTCCATGGGTGTCGGATGCAATAGACTGAAGTGCGTCTCTTCATCGCTGTTGACGACGAAGGCGCCCCGGGAGAACAAGCACAGGCGGATGATGAGCGGATCGTCGCCCACTTCCACCGTGTCCAGCAGGAGATGGCCGCCGTGGAGGGCGCCATCGCCATCGATAAAACCTGAGTGGCAATGCAGCAGTACTTTTCCATCGGCATTCTGGCCCACCGTGATGGCCCCGGTGACAAAGCTGATCACGCCTTCCAGCACATGGGGCGGGCCATAGTCATAGGGACGGTCAGGGTCCTCGGTGGTCTCGATGCGATGGTAGTGCAGGCGGCGCGCGGTGCCGCCGCACAGGCGCCCGACACCGCCACGCTGGCCGTAGCGGGCCAGCACGCGGCGCAGGGCAGGGCCGACCAGGGCGCCCGGCTGCAGCGTGATGCGCAGTTCCTCGGCCGGTTCGGCCTCCAGGTCCAGCGTGCGCGGATAGCTTGGCTGGCCTGCATGCAGGAACTTGCGCACCGCCACGAAGCCGGTGCCAGCGGCGCCGGCCTCGGCGGGCTTGGTCGACAGTTTCATAGCCGGTAGTCCCCCTGTTCTTCCAGCAAGGCCTTGATCTGCTTCTTGACGATCTTGCCGTAGCCCGACTTGGGCATGGTGTCCCAGTACACGAAGCGGCGCGGCCACTTGTACTTGCCGATGCGCTCCTCCAGGTGCGCCAGCAGCGCGTCGCTGCTGACCTGTTGCCCCGGCTTGCAGACGATCACCGCCAGTCCGCTCTCGCCCCACTTGGGGTCGGGCACGCCCAGCACCGCCACTTCGGAGACCGCAGGATGGGTCAGCAGCGCTTCCTCGATCTCGCGCGGATAGACGTTGGATCCACCCGAGATGTACATGTCCGAGGAACGTCCGGTGATGTAGAGGAAGCCGTCGCCATCCACATGGCCGAGGTCGCCGGTATGGAACCAGTCATGCTTGAAGGCCTTGGCATTGGCCTCGGGATTGTTGTGATAACCCATGAACACGGCCGGTCCGCGCACGCAGATCTCGCCGGTCTCGAAGGGCGCCAGCTCCTGGCCATCGTCGTTGAGGATGGCGACCTGCATGCCGGTGCGTGGCATGCCGCAGGTCCCCACGCGCGCCTGCGGATGGGCGTCATCGTCGAAGTGCAGGTAGGGCGGCAGGAAGGTAATGTTGCCGGTCACCTCGCCCAGGCCGTAGTACTGCACCAGTACCTTGCCGAGTTTTTTCAGCGCGTACACCTGGTCGGCGCGGTACATGGGCGCGCCGGCATAGATGACGTGCTTCAGCGACGAGTGATCGTAGCGGTCCACCGAGGCATCCTCGACCAGGATCTTGACGATGGTGGGGACGGTGAACATGTTATCCACCTTGTATTTCTCCACCAGCTGCCAGGCTTCCTCGACCACCAGCCGCTCCGAGGAGAGCAGGATGCTGGCCGCGCCGCGCGCGGTATTGATGACCGCATGCACGCCGGCTCCATGCGAGAGCGGTGCCACCACCAGCGAGCGCGACAGGTGGTTCAGGCCCGGCATCAGGTCGGCCAGGTGGTTGGTGACCACGAAGGCCATCTGGCCATGCGAGAGCATGCCCGCCTTGGGATGGCCGGTAGTGCCGGAGGTGTAGAAGAACCACAGCGGGTCTTCGTAGTCGACTTCCACTTCGCGGAAGGGCTGCGGCTCACCCTCGGCCACCAGCGCCTCGTAATCCAGTTCGCCCGGCCGCGCGTCGGCCAGTGCGATCACGTGTTCCAGGGCGGGGGAGGCGGCCCGGACGGCGTCGACATAGTGGGCGAAGCCGCGATCGTAGAGCATCACGCTGGCACCGCTGGACTGGCCCAGGTAGGCCGCCTCGGGCGGCGTGATGCGGAAGTTGGTCGGCACCCAGACTACGCCCAGCTTGAAGGCAGCCCAGGCACTTTCGAAGATCTGCTGGTTGTTGCGCGAATGGACCAGCATCTTGTCGCCCTTCTTCACGCCCCGTTTGGTCAGGGCGTGGGCCAGCGCATCGACGCGGTCGTTGATCTGCTTCCAGGTGACGATCTTGTCGCTGCCGGCGTCACCGGCCTGGCACAGGATCAGGCCGGGCTCGTCCGGATGGCGGCGCGCCACGTCCGACAGCAGGCGGCCCAGGTTCATGACTTTCTTTAACATCGTCTCACTCGTCCCGATTTTTCTGATGGAAATTGGCGTGCTTCTTTATGTTCTTCTTGTCGATCTTCTCAAGTCCGTTCGACCTGGGTAGCGGCCCAGCCGGGCCTGCCCAGGCCGAACGGACAGCCGGCGACGATCAGCTCACGCGTTCCAGGATGCTCACGTAGTTGGCCACGGCCGCGCCACCCATGTTGAACACGCCCGCATAGCGCGCATTGGCGATCTGCATGTCGCCCGCATCGTGGGCCGCCTGCATGGCCGCCATCACGTGCATGGAGACACCGGTGGCGCCCACCGGGTGACCCTTGGACTTCAGGCCGCCCGAAGGATTGACCGGCAGCTTGCCATCCTTGGCGGTGATGCCCTCGGCGATCACGCGCGCGCCCTGGCCGTGCGGGGCCAGGCCCATGGCTTCGTATTCCAGCAGTTCGGCTACCGTGAAGCAGTCGTGGGTTTCCACCAGCGACAGCTCATTCAGGGATAGGCGCGCCTGGCCCAGGGCATTCTTCCAGGCCAGTTCGGCGGCTTCGAAGCGGGTCGGGTCGCGGCGCGACAGCGGCAGGTAGTCGTTCACGTGCACGGCCGCGCGGAACTGCACCGCACGCGGCATGGACTTGGCCACGTCGGCTGCGCTGATGACCAGGGCGGCGGCGCCGTCGGAGATCAGCGAGCAGTCGGTGCGCTTCAGGGGACCGGCCACGAAGGGATTCTTCTCCGAGACATTGCGGCAGAAATCGAAACCGAAATCCTTGCGCATGTGGGCATAGGGATTGGACAGGCCATTCTTGTGATTCTTGGCGGCAATCATGGCCAGCGCATCGGACTGGTCGCCGAAGCGGTCGAAATAGCTTTGCGCGATCTTGCCGAACACACCGGCGAAGCCACCGGGGATGCCCGCTTCTTCCTTGGCATAGCAGGCCTTGAGCAGCACCTCGCCCACCTGCGGCGTGGCCAGCTCGGTCATCTTCTCGAAACCGATCACCAGCACGTGCCTGGATTGGCCGGCCTTGATCGATTGCAGGCCCGAGTGGATCGCCGCCGAGCCGGTGGCGCAGGCATTCTCCAGGCGCGTAGCCGGCTTGAAGCGCAATTGCGGCAGGCTGTTCATGACCAGCGAGGAGGGGAAGTCCTGGTACAGGAAGCCGGCATTGAAGGTGCCGACGTGGATGGAATCGATATCTTCCGGTTGCAGGCCGGCGTGTTCGATGGCGGCCTTGGCGACCTGGCCGATCAGCACTTCCGTATCGATGCCGTCGAGCTTGCCGAATTGCGAGTGATGCCAGCCGGTAATGCAGGGTGAGGATGCAGTAGCAGTCATGGTGTGTCCTTGTAAGACTTGGTCGATGGAGCGCGGTGGCTCCGGTTCACGCCAGGGCAATATGCAATATCGGTGCCACACGTCAGCAAACGTCCTCCTGCCAGGCAGGCGTCATCGGCAGCACACGGGCTCCAGCGCGGTTGCGCCCACGATAGCACGACTTGACGTTAACGTAAGTCGCTGCGGCGCAGCATGGTCATGCCTGCGGCCTGGCAGACAGTACACCTGTCGACACCTGCGACAGTCGGTGGACAGGGATGCGACAGGTGTCGCATGGCCCGGCGGGTTTGCGGTGAAATGATGGAGACCTCAAATTGCATCAAATAAATTGCCGCCGGCGGCGCTTCTGCCCTTGTACAGGGCCGCCCTTATCGCAGAGAATACAGGCGCAATGCCGACGACAATGGGGATCCGTCCGGCTCGCCGACGCCACGTCGGCGACTTGGCATCCTAATTGCTCTATGAAGGCATGGGCAGTGTTGACATTCCCGGGACAGGGAGCTGCACGCCAGTATCCGCAGCATCTTGTTGTAGCAGCACCGGATTGCGCAATTTCATAAAGACGATAAACAGGAGACAAGCAGATGGGACATTCCACCGGCAAGATCACGCGCCGTCATTTTCTGAAGACCGCCTCGGTCGCCTCGGCGGCGGCTGCAACAGGTCTGGCCAGTACCTCCGCCCATGCGGCCGAGTTCACCTTCAAGTACGCCAACAACCTGCCGGTGACGCATCCGATGAATGCGCGCGCCAAGGAAATGGCGGCCGCCATCGCCGAGCAATCCAAGGGCCGCATCGAGCTGCAGCTCTATCCCAACAACCAGCTGGGCACCGACACCGACATGCTCTCGCAGGTGCGTGCCGGCGCGATCGACTTCTTCACGCTCTCGCCGCTGATCCTGGGTACCCTGGTGCCGGCCGCGCAGATCTCGGGCATCGGCTTCGCCTTCAAGGATTACAGCCAGGTCTGGCCCGCCATGGATGGCGAGCTGGGCGCCCATGTGCGCAAGCAGATCGAAGCCAAGTCCACCCTGTTCGCCTTCGAGAAGATCTGGGACAACGGCTATCGCCAGATCACCAACAGCAGCAAGGCCATCAAGACCGCCGATGATCTCAAGGGCATGAAGCTGCGCGTGCCGCCCAGCCCGCTGTGGACTTCGATGTTCAAGGCCTTCGATTCGGCCCCGACCTCGATCAACTTCGCCGAAGTCTATTCCGCCCTGCAGACCAAGATCGTCGAAGGCCAGGAAAACCCGCTGGCCATCATCTCCACGGCCAAGCTCTACGAAGTGCAGAAGTACTGCTCCATCACCAACCACATGTGGGATGGTTTCTGGTTCCTGGGCAACAAGAAGTCCTTCGAGCGCCTGCCCAAGGATCTGCAGGAGATCATGACCCGCAACATCAACGAGGCCGGCATGAACCAGCGCGCCGACGTGCGCAAGCTCAACGACTCGCTGATCGATGACATGAAGGGCAAGGGGCTGGCATTCAACAATGCCGATGCCGATTCCTTCCGTGCCAAGCTGCGCAGCGCCGGTTTCTACGCCGAGTGGAAGAAGAAGTTCGGCGACGAGCCCTGGGCACTGCTGGAGAAGTACACCGGCAAGCTGGCCTGAGGCTGAGCCCGGGTCTGGCCATGGGGCGGCGCTGGCCGCCCCGGTCAGATCGTCTTGACTTGCCTTGCCCCGACTTGCCCTGACTTCACCCTAGCTGGAGCTTGATGATGGAAGCTGCAATGACTTACCGCACCCCGGTAAATACCAATCCGGCCGCGCGCGCGCTGGTGGCCGTCAACCGCATGGTCATGCATGTGGTGGGCGCGATCGCCGCGGCACTCGTGCTGGCCGAGACGGCGGTGCTGTTGACCGGCGTCGTCTACCGCTACGCCCTGCATGACCCGCTGGTGTGGTCCGATGAACTGGCCTCCATCCTCTTCATCTGGCTGTCCATGCTGGGCGCGGTGCTGGCGCTGGATCGCGGCGAGCATATGCGGCTCACTGCCATCATCAACAAGTGCTCCGAGAAGGGCCGCATCTGGCTCGAAACGGTGGCGGCGATGGTGGTCTGCATCTTCGTCCTGATGGTGATCCACCCGGCGGTGGACCACTCGGTCGAGCAGATGGCCATCACCACGCCGGCCCTGGAAATTCCCGATGGATTGCGCGCCGCCGCTCTGCCGGTGGGCGCCATCCTGATGTTGCTGGCGGCGGTCTCGCGCATGGCCGCGGTCAGCTCGCTGCGCCTGCTGCTCTCGGCCCTGGCCGTGGTGGCCGTGATCGGCGGCGGCCTGTGGCTGGCCAAGCCGGCCCTGCTGGCCATGGGCAACTACAACCTGATCGTGTTCTTCGTGCTGCTGATCGGCGTGTGCGTGGCCGGTGGCATCCCCATCGCCTTTGCCTTCGGGACCGCCACCATGGCCTACCTGGCGCTGGCCACCAATGCGCCGCTGATGATCGTGGTCAGCCGCATGGATGAGGGCATGTCCAGCCTGATCCTGCTGTCGGTGCCGCTGTTCGTGCTGCTGGGCTCGCTGCTGGAAATGTCGGGTCTGGCCAAGACCCTGATCGATTTCATGGGCGCGCTGCTGGGCCATGTGCGTGGCGGCCTGCAATACGTGCTGTTGGGCGCGATGTTCCTGGTGTCGGGCATCTCCGGCTCCAAGGCCGCTGACATGGCGGCGATTGCCCCGGCATTGTTCCCCGAAATGAAGAAGCGCGGCTCCAAGCCGGAAGAACTGGTGGCGCTGCTGTCGTCGTCCGGCGCCATGACCGAGACCATTCCGCCCAGCCTGGTGTTGATCACCATTGGCGCGGTCTGCAGCGTCTCGATCACGGCCCTGTTCATCGGCGGCCTGATGCCGGCCGCCATTGCCACCATCGCCATCGCCGTGGTGTGCTGGCTGCGCGCCCGTCGCGAACCGATGCCCAACGTCAAGCGCGCACCGCTGTCGCTGATCCTGAAGACCCTGGTCGCCGCCATTCCCGCGCTGGCCTTGCCCATGCTGATCCGCGTGGCGGTCATCGAGGGCGTGGCCACGGCCACCGAAGTCGCCACCATCGGCGTGGCCTATACGGTGGTGGTCGGCCTGATCATGCACCTGTTCATGAAGCACCTGAACTTCAAGCGTCTCTATCCCATGCTGGTGGAATCGGCCGCCCTGTCAGGCGCGATCCTGCTCATCATCGGCATGGCCACCTCGATGGCCTGGGCGCTGACGCAGTCGGGCTTTTCGGCCAAGCTGGTGGCGCTGATGCAAGGCGTGCCGGGTGGCGGCACCGGCTTCCTGCTGATCACCATCGTCATCTTCATCGTGCTGGGCAGCCTGCTGGAAGGCATTCCCGCCATCGTCCTGTTCGGCCCGCTGCTGTTCCCGGTGGCGCGTTCGCTGGGCGTGCATGACGTGCACTACGCCATGGTGGTGATCCTGGCCATGGGCATCGGCCTGTTCGCACCGCCTTTCGGCGTGGGCTTCTATGCCGCCTGCGCCATCGGCAAGGTATCGCCGGACGGCGTCTTCAACCGGGTCTGGGGCTATCTGGCGGCGCTGGTGGTGGCGCTGCTGGTGGTGGCCTTCGTGCCCTGGCTTTCCATCGGTTTCCTCTGATCCCCTCACACCGGTCATGCGAGCGAGATCACGGAGTTTCAATGATTGACCTGCTAACGACTTAGAAAAACGGCGGCCCCCTCCCTTCCTCGCGGGGCCGCCAACATCCACGGAGACAATATGAATCGCAATGATAGCGGCGCCCGCGTGGCGCTCGTGACGGGCGGAGCCATGGGTATCGGCGCCAGCATCTCGCAGCAACTGGCTGCCAGCGGCCACACCGTCCTGGTGGCCGACATCAACCTGGAGGCTGCCGCCAAGACTGCCGCCGCCCTGGTGGCCGAGGGCCACCGGGCCGCGCCGATCCAGATCGACCTGGGCAACCCGGAGTCGATCGCCGCCGCCTTCGCCAACGTGGACAAGGACTACGGGCGCTGCGACGTGCTGGTCAACAATGCCGGCGTGGCGCGCACCTATTCCTTCCTCGACTATCCGCTGGAGAACTGGCTGCAGACCATGAACGTCAACGTCACCGGTGTGCTGCTGGCCGGCCAGCATGCGGCGCGCATGATGCTGCGGCAGAAGTGGGGCCGCATCGTCAACATCTCCTCGATCTCGGGCATTCGCGCCGGCGCCGGTCGCACCGCCTATGGCACCTCGAAGTCGGCCGTCATCGGCCTGACCCGCCAGATGGCCATCGAACTGGCGCAGTACGGCATTACCGTCAACAGCGTCGCGCCCGGACCGGTCGATACACCCATGACCCAGGCCATGCATTCGGAACAGACCCGCGAGAGCTATTACCGCGTGGTGCCGATGCGCCGCTATGGCACCACCGACGAGATCGCCTCGGCGGTGAGCTTCCTGGCCTCGGAGGAATCCTCCTATATCACCGGCCACGTGATCCCGGTCGATGGCGGCTTCGTCGCCGGCGGCGTCCTGGATATCTGAGAGAGGAACACGCAATGAACAAACTCATGGAAGGCAAGGTCATCATCGTCACCGGCGCAGGTTCGGTGGGCGAAGGATGGGGTAACGGCAAGGCCGCGGCCGCCTTGTATGCGCGCGAGGGCGGGCGCGTGCTGGCGGTGGATCGCAGCATCGAGGCCGCGTTGCAGACGCAGGAGATCATCCGCAGCGAAGGGGGTGTCTGCGAGGTGCTGGCTGCGGACGTCTCCAAAGGCGCCGACGTCAAGGCCATCGCCGACGCCGCCATGGATCACTTCGGCCGCGTCGACGTGCTGCACAACAATGTCGGCATCGCCGAAGTCGGTGGCCCGGTGGAGACCAGCGAAGAGAGCTGGAACCGCCTGGTGGCGGTGAACCAGACCAGCCTGTTCCTGACCCACAAGCATGTGCTGCCCATCATGGAGAAGCAGAAGAAGGGCGCCATCGTCAACATTTCCTCGCTGGCGGCATTGCGCTGGATCGGCTTCCCTTACCTGGGCTATACGGCGACCAAGGCGGCCATCCTGGCCTTCACCAAGAACGTGGCGATGCAGTACGCGCCCATGGGCATCCGCGCCAATTGCGTGCTGCCCGGCCTGATGGATACGCCGATGATCCGCGAACCGCTCAAGGCCTCCTATGGCGGCGATATCGAAGCCATGCGCGCCAAGCGCCATGCGCAATGCCCGATGGGCTTCATGGGCGATGCCTGGGACGTGGCGCACGCCTCGCTGTTCCTGGCCTCCGACAATGCGCGCTACATCACGGGCCTGGACCTGATCGTGGATGGGGGCTTGTCGCTGCGCTGTGCTGGCTGACGGCTGACGGCTGACGGCCGACAGCCGGGTATACGCTTCGCTTACCGCATGCGCCCGGGCGTGGAAGCCGAGGCGCATGGGGCTTGATGGCCTGGACGTCGAGACGTCCGGGCCTTTTTTGTCCCTGGGTGATTCTAGATGTGCGCGCTGCCCGGCGCCGGACGCAACTTGCGCCATACCTCGACGGCGGTATCGGCAAAGGTGCGGATGCAGGGGTTGCTGTTTTCCTTGTTCCAGATCACCGCGACCTCCACCATCGGCGCATCGATCAGCGGCTTGAAGACGGTGGTCTCCAGGTGCATGGCCTGCATCGAGGTCGGCACCATGGCCACGCCCAGGCCTTCGCCCACGAGATTGACGATGGTTTGCTGCAGGTTGGCTTCCAGCACGATGCGCGGGCGGAAGCCGCGTGACTGGCAGTGGCCGACGATGAGATCGAACACCACCGGGGCAATCGTGCGCGGGATGCTGACGAAGGGATCCTCGGCCAGCTCGGCGGCCGAGATCGCCGCCTTGCCCGCCAGGCGATGATCGCGTGGCAGCACCGCCAGCAAGGGCTCGGCGAAGATCGTATGGCTGTCGAGCCGGCTGCAGTCCTCGGGACGGTACATGATGCCCACGTCCACCTTCTCATCCTCGATATCGGTGGCCAGCAGGTTGGGGACGTATTCGGTCAGGCGCATGTCCACCTCGGGATAGGCGGCCGAGTAGTGGCGCGTCACCGAGGGCAGGATGTTATAGGCGGTGGACATCATGAATCCCACCTTCAGGGCACCGCTCTTGCCGGTGCTCGATGACGAGACGTTACGTTTTGCTCGCTCCAGTGCCTTGAAAATTTCTGTGGTGTCACGATAAAAATATTTGCCGGCCGCGGTCAGCTGGATGGCCCGTTTGCTGCGGTCGAACAATTGCGCCCCCAGCTCCCGCTCCAGCGCTGCAATCTGCCGTGTGAGCGGCGGTTGCGAGATATGCAACAGCTCCGCAGCACGGCCGAAATGCAGGGTTTCTGCTACGGTGCGGAAATAGGTGAGATGTCTCAGCTCGATCATTTGATACCTTCAAGGTAATGATTCTGTCTGTACATTGTATTGGAAGTCATCGGAGTGTCTCGTTATTCTTTGCCGCAGATGTGCCATTGCGACACCTCTCCGGGGCGGCCAAAAGCCTGGCCCCGCGTATAAAGAGCCGGCTCCCCGGGAAGCGGGTTCGACAAAAAAGCAGTTCTAGACAGGAGACCATCATGCCGACACAAACGGTAGCTCTACCTTTGGCAGACAGTGACGTCCGGACCGCCCGTTCCTCTTCCTCTCCCTCCAAGCGCCATGCGCCCCGCTATCGCGAGATCGACCTGCTCGCCGCCGGCGACGCGGTCATGCGCGACCTGGTCGAGCGCGGCAAGCGCCTGATCGACCGTGGCATCCCGGTGCTGATCCTGGGCGAGACCGGTACCGGCAAGGAATATCTCTCGCGCGCGCTGCATGACTACAGCGCGCGCCGCCAGGCGGCCTGGATCGCGGTCAACTGTGCGTCGATCCCCGAGAGCCTGGCCGAGAGCGAGCTGTTCGGCTACTGCAAGGGCGCCTTCTCCGGCGCCTTGCCGGGCGGCATGAAGGGCAAGGTGCAGCAGGCCGATGGCGGCACGCTGTTCCTGGACGAGATCGGCGACATGCCCTTTGCCCTGCAGACGCGCCTCTTGCGCGTGCTCTCGGAGCGTGAAGTGATCCCGCTGGGCGCGATGCGTCCGGTGCCGGTGGATGTGCAGCTGATCTGCGCCACCCATCAGGATCTGAAGACGCTGATCGCGCAGGGCCGTTTCCGCGAAGACTTGTACTACCGCATCGCCGGTGGCGTGCTGCGCCTGCCGGCCCTGCGCGAACGGGCTGACCGCCGCGCGCTGGTCATGCAGATGATTGCCGATGAACTGGATGAGCAAGCCGGTGAGCACGTCATCGCACCGGCCGCGCTGCAACGCCTGCTGGCCTATCCCTGGCCGGGCAACCTGCGCCAGATGCATGCGGTGATCCGCTATAGCTGCGCGGTGATGAACGAGGGGCGTATCGAGCTGCATGACCTGCCCGAAGAATTGATGCAATTCCAGGCGGCGCCGCTGGCCCAGGTCCACCCGATCAGCCGCGCCGCCCACCTCCGTCCCCTGATGTCACAAGCAGAAGGAGAACCCTTGCCCGTTGCATCGTCCGGCGATCCGTACCGGGACGAGCGCACACGCGTCATCGCTGCCTTGAACGGCAGCCGCTGGAACATCTCTGCCGCCTCGCGGCAACTGGGGATGTGCCGTGCTTCGCTCTATCGCAAGCTGCGGCAGCTGGATATTCCCCATGTGCGCGACCAGGCCATGCCGGCCTATCCCGCGTATGCAGTCGCCTGAATCGAACTCAACAATTTACCGGCCGGCATCGAACATGTCCGGCCACCTTCCATCACTCTTTAGGAACCCCATGAAAGTCTTCTACGACAAGGATGCCGACCTCTCGCTGATCAAGAACAAGAACGTGACCATCATCGGTTACGGTTCGCAAGGTCACGCTCACGCGCTGAACCTGAAGGATTCGGGCGTGAAGGTTACCGTCGGTTTGCGTCGCGGCGGCGCTTCCTGGTCCAAGGCCGAGAAGGCCGGCCTGAAGGTCGCCGAAGTCAACGACGCGGTCAAGGACGCTGACGTCATCATGATCCTGCTGCCCGACGAAAACATCGGTCAGGTCTATGCCGAGAACGTCGCTCCCTTCGCCAAGCAAGGCGCGACCGTCGCTTTCGCGCACGGCTTCAACATCCACTACGGCCAAGTCGTGCCGCGCGCTGACCTGGACATCATCATGATCGCGCCGAAGGCCCCTGGTCACACCGTGCGTTCGACCTACAGCCAGGGTGGCGGCGTGCCCCACCTGATCGCCGTGCATCAGGACAAGTCCGGCAGCGCCCGTGACCTGGCCCTGTCGTACGCCACCGCCAACGGCGGCGGCCGTGCCGGCATCATCGAAACCAACTTCCGCGAAGAAACCGAAACCGACCTGTTCGGCGAACAGGCCGTGCTGTGCGGCGGTACCGTGGACCTGATCAAGGCCGGTTTCGAAACCCTGGTGGAAGCCGGTTACGCGCCGGAAATGGCTTACTTCGAGTGCCTGCACGAACTGAAGTTGATCGTCGACCTGATCTATGAAGGCGGCATCGCCAACATGAACTACTCGATCTCCAACAACGCCGAATACGGCGAGTACGTGACCGGCCCGCGCGTGATCAACGCCGAGAGCAAGGCGGCCATGAAGAAGGTCCTGGAAGACATCCAGACCGGCGAATACGCCAAGAGCTTCATCCTGGAAAACAAGGCCGGTGCACCGACCCTGATGTCGCGTCGTCGCATCAACGCCGAACACCAGATCGAAATCGTGGGCGAGAAGCTGCGCGCCATGATGCCCTGGATCAAGGCCAACAAGCTGGTCGACCAGACCAGGAACTGATCGGTCGCGGATCGAACACTGTTCGCTGTTACTGTCAGGGGAAACGCCACGGGAGACCGTGGCGTTTTCATTTGCGCATTTTTACAGGGCGGTGGCGTGCGCGCGCACGCTTGTCATGAACTGGACATATTGGCGCATTACCCTGAGCGGGTAAAAAAAGGATTGCGTCAGCGCCGGATCTCCCGGCGCCATGTTCAAGCGGGTGGGGATTGCGTAAGCCGTTATTGTTCGAGCCGAAAGGGCTGCTGACCAGACTGCTCGCGGGCAGGGGCGTGTCGGCGGGGCTGGTATTGCTGTCGGTCTGCGTACTGGCCGTGGCGTGGTATTTCACGATCATCCGCATCGAGAATGAAAAGCAGCTGGCCATCACGGCCTCCATTGCCGACAGTCGCAACGTGGCTGCCATCGTCTCGGCCAATCTCGATGAAGTGCTGGGCAAGACCCTGCTGTATTCGCGCATCGGCCAGTCCATGCTCAATGGCGAGCAATCTTCGTCGGCCTACTTCAATCCACTCTTCAATGGCGATTCGGCCTACCTGCGCGTGGCCATGTTCGATGCCACCGGTCGCCTGGTCTATTCCTCCGCACGGCAGAAGAACGAGCCCGAGCTGAGCCGCCTCATCAATGCCGGCTACATGAGCTCGCTGACGGGATCGGCCTCCTCGGTCGAGCACAATGCCATGATCATCAATCCGCCCAACAACCGCGACGGCTACAGCTGGCGCGTGCCGCTGCTGATCCCGCTGCAGAACGGACGGGGCGAGTTGCAGGGCTTCTTCGCGGCCATCCTCGACCTGGGTTATTTCCTGAAGACCTACCAGGAAGTCAGCGTGGCCGGCTCCAGTCGTATCGAGATCCTCAATGCGGCCGGCCTGCAACTGGCCGAGCTGTCCGGGGGCATCCTCTCGGGCGGCTCCAATTATGCGGGCCAGGAGTACGCCACCTTCCTGCTGACAGGCAAGGGTGATGGCCTGATCCATGCCTTGCGTCCCGGCGACCAGGTGCAGCATGTGGGGGTGCAGCGACGCCTGGCGCATTATCCGCTGGCTGTGGTGGTGAGCCGTGATCCGCAAGTGCTGATGGCCCGGCTGTGGCCGGCGCACCGGCAGTACTACCTGCAGGCCATGCTGGTGTCGCTGCTGATCATGCTGCTCACTGCCGGCCTGGTGAACCTGGCGCACCGGCGGCGCTACCTGTACGAGAAGCTGCTCTATTCAGAGCGCGAGAAGAGCGGCCTGATCCACCAGCTCGAACAGGAAAAGAGCCGCGCCTACCAGCTGGCCTCGCACGACTATCTCACCGGCATCCCCAACCGCATGCTGTTCTACGAGCTGGCCGCCACCGAGCTCTCGCGCGCCAAGCGCAGCCGCAACCTGTATGCGCTGTTCTTCCTCGACCTCGACAAGTTCAAGCTCATCAACGATACCCAGGGCCATGCCGTGGGGGATGCACTGTTGCAGGAAGTGGCGCGGCGCCTGCGCGCGGCGGTGCGCGAGTACGACCTGGTGGCGCGCCTGGGTGGCGACGAGTTCGTGGTGCTGGTGTCGGAAATCCGCAGCGAGGAGCGCGTGGCCGAGATCGCCGACAAGCTCGTCGAGACCCTGCGCGCGCCTTATCCCGACCTGCAGGGGCGCCATGTCGAGACCGCGCCCAGCATCGGCATCGCACTCTATCCGCGCGACGGCCAGCGCATCGAGACACTGATGAGCAATGCCGACGCCGCCATGTACAGCGCCAAGAGCGCCGGCAGTGGCCTGTATCGCTTCTACGATGCCTCGCTCAATGCGATCGCAGTGCGTGGACTGGAGTTGCTGGGGCGCTTCCGCCAGGCGCTCAAGGACAACGAGTTCTGCCTGCATTACCAGCCCAAGGTGGAGCTGCAGAACTACCGTGTGGTCGGCATGGAAGCGCTGATCCGCTGGCAGCATCCCGAGCATGGCCTGATCTTCCCCGGCGAATTCATCAGCCTGGCCGAGTCGCATGACCTGGTGCAGCCGCTGGGGCGCTGGATCATCGAGGCCGTGTGTCGCCAGCTGGCGCAATGGCGCGCGCAGGGGGTGCCGCTGCTGCCGGTGGCCATCAATGTCTCGGCCCGCCAGCTGGACGACGAGAGCCTGATCGCCACCGTGCGCGACGCCTTGCGACGCCACCATCTCAGCGCCGACCTGCTGGAGATCGAGGTGACCGAAAGCTGTTTCATCGCCGACCTGGAGCAGGCCCGCATCACGCTGGAGAAGCTGCGCGACGAAGGCCTGAAGATCTACCTGGACGACTACGGCACCGGTTACTCCAGCCTCAGCCATATCAAGGCGCTGCCGGTGTATGCGCTCAAGATAGACCGCTCCTTCATCCGCGATATCCGCAACGACAACAGCGACGGCATGATCGTGGCCTCCACCGTCACGCTGGCGCGCAATCTCGGCCTGAAGGTGGTGGCCGAGGGGGTGGAAACCCGGGAGCAGTTGATGCACCTGAAACTGATGGGCTGCGACCAGGTGCAGGGCTTCTACCTGCAGCGCCCGGTACCGGCGGCACAGCTGGAAGCCATGTTGCAGAAAGGCAGGTTCGAATTCACATGAAGAGCGTGCGTAGCAGCCTGTTGTTGATCCTCGCGCTGTGCCTGGCCGGCCCGGTACTGGCACAGGGCAAGCGTGCCTGCGAGCGTCCCGAGCGCCTGCGCTTTTCCTTTGTGCCGCAAGGCAGCGACCAGGAGCAGCAGAGCGCACTCAATCCCTTGCTGGAAGAACTGCGCGACAAGCTGAAGATGCCGGTGGACCTGGTGGTGCCAACCTCCTATGGCGCGGTGATCGAGGGCTTGATCGCCGGCGCGGTCGATGTGGCGCGGCTGGGGCCGGCGTCCTACGTGACGGCGCATCGTGGTGATGCACGCATTACGCCCTTTGCCTCGATGGAACAGGTGGAACCCAATTTCGCCGCGCAGGGTGGTGTCTCGGCGGTGTACTACTCGCTGCTGGTGACGCGCCAGCAAGGGCCCTATGACAGCGTGGCCTCGCTGGTCGGCAAGGTGCTGGCGCTGGCCGATCCCGACAGCACGTCGGGGGCGCTGATCCCGCGTCACATCTTCGCGCGCCAGTACAACCTGCGGCTGGACCGGTATTTTTCGCGCATCGGCTATTCCGGCAACCATGAGCAATCGGTGCTGGCGGTGTTGAACCGCAATGCCGATGCCGCCTTCGTGGCCAGTACCAATCTCTCGCGCATGATCAGCGATGGCAAGCTGCACCGGCGCGACCTGCGTGTGCTGTGGCGCTCGGCGCCTATCCCTTTTGATCCCTTCGTCTATCGCGGACAGCTGTGCGGCGATATTCGCGACAAGATCCGCGCGGTCTTCCTTGACCACAATGCGCCGCGTGTGAAGGAAACCCTGCGCAGCCTGCGGGCCACGCATTTCGTGCCGGTGCGCGATGCGGATTACCGCATCATCCGCGAGCTGCCCTGAGCCGGGCCAGCCTCACTGGGCCAGCAGGGCCTCGATATCGGAAATCATTTCCTCGGGCCGCGTCTGCGGGGCGTAGCGCTTGATGACGCGGCCATCGCGACCGACCAGGAACTTGGTGAAGTTCCACTTGATGGCCTTGCTGCCCAGCAGCCCCGGCGCTTCCTTCTTGAGGTATTTGAAGAGCGGTGCGGCCTGGTCGCCATTGACGTCGATCTTGGCGAACAGCGGGAAGCTGACGCCATAGTTCTTTTCGCAGAAGGCGCCGATTTCCTCGGCATTGCCCGGCTCCTGCGCGCCGAACTGGTTGCAGGGGAAGGCCATCACTTCCAGTCCGCGCGCCTTGAACTGGCGGTGGATGGCTTCCAGGCCATTGTATTGCGGCGTGAAGCCGCACTTGCTGGCGGTATTGACGATGAGCAGGACCTTGCCTTGCACCTGGCCAAGATCGAATTCGCTGCCATCGGCCAGCTGGGGATGGAAATCGTAGAGGGTGGTCATGTTTTTTCCTGTCGGCATTGCCCGTGTCGGGTCGCCGCCATTCTAAACCTCGGCGCCGCCGGCTGCATGTGCCGCGTCAATCCTGACGGACATGGGCGCGCGCCACCTGTGGCGTGATGCGGCCCTGTTGCAGCAGTTGCGCCAGGCACGCCTCCAGGGTCTGCATGCCGGCCGCCGCACCGGCCTGCATGGCCGAATAGAGCTGGGCGCTGCGTCCTTCACGGATCAGGTGGCGCACCGCCGGGGTGGCCACCAGCAGTTCATGGGCGGCGATGCGTCCATTGCCATCCTGCGTTGGCAGCAGCGTCTGCGCGATCACCCCTTGCAGCGATCCGGCCAGCATGGCGCGGGCGGTTTCCTTTTCGCCGGCGGGGAAGAGATCGACGATGCGCTCCATGGTCCGCGCCGCCGAATCCGAATGCAGCGTCCCCAGGACCAGGTGGCCGGTGTCGGCGGCACTCAGGGCCAGGCGCACGGTGGCGGCATCGCGCAACTCGCCTACCAGCAACACGTCGGGATCCTGGCGCAAGGCCGCGCGCAGGGCGTGGGCGGTGCTGCGGGTGTGCAGGCCGACCTCGCGCTGGGTCACCAGGGCGCGGCGCGGGTGGTGGATGAACTCGACGGGGTCCTCGATGGTCAGGATGTGCACCGCCCGCTGTTCGTTGATATGTCGCACCATCGCCGCCAGGGTGGTGCTCTTGCCCGAGCCGGTAGGGCCGGTCACCAGCACCAGGCCGCGTTCGCGCAGGGCCAGTTCGGCGCACAGGGCGGGCGCGCCCAGCAGGGCCAGGGTCGGCGGCTCCAGCCCGAGATGGCGGATGGCGGCGGCCGGTCCGCACTGCTGATGGAAGGCGTGGACACGGAAGCGGCCCAGCGCCGGCAATTGCAGGGCGAAGTCGCATTCCAGGCCGCTGGCATAGCTGGCCTGTTGTCGGGGTGGCATGACGGCGAGCAGGAGATCCTGCAATTGCGATGCCTCCAGCGGCTGCAGGTTGATGCGGCGCATTGCCCCATGTACCCGTAGCCAGGGTGGCAAGCCGGTGCACAGGTGAAGGTCGGAGGCCTGATTTCTCACGGCAAATGCCAGTAGCACGGCAATGTCCATTTATAATCCTTTAATCCTTGCAAGGATCACCTGATCAATCTGTTTATTTCCCCCGCAGGCTAGCCGCTCCCGGCCCGGATTATGTCGTCAATCGCCCAGAACCTACAACGCGTACAGCACCAGATCACCGCCGCCACCGAAAAATCGGGACGTAGCTCCTCGGCGGTGCAATTGCTGGCGGTGTCCAAGACCTTTGATGCCTCCGCCGTGCTGGACGCGGTACAGGCCGGGCAGCGCGCCTTCGGTGAAAACTATCTGCAGGAAGCGCTGGAGAAGATCGCCGCCTTGCCGGCACTGGCGCCGCAGGCCAGTCTGGAGTGGCATTTCATCGGTCCCATCCAGAGCAACAAGACCCGCCCCATCGCCGAGCATTTCGACTGGGTGCATTCGGTGGACCGGCTCAAGGTCGCCCAGCGCCTCTCCGAGCAGCGTCCGGCGGAACTGGCACCATTGAATATCTGTCTGCAGGTCAACATCAGCGACGAGGACAGCAAGAGCGGCCTGACGCCCGCCGAGCTGCCGCAGGTGGCGGCGCAGGTAGCGCAGCTGCCGCGCTTGCGCCTGCGCGGCCTGATGGCCATCCCGGCGCCGAGCGCGGATGTGGCGCAGCAACGCGCCGCCTTTGCCGCGGTGCGCCGCTTGCAGGAGCAGTTGCAGGCGGAGGGACTGGCGCTCGATACGCTGTCCATGGGCATGTCGGCCGACCTCGATGCGGCCGTGGCCGAAGGCGCCACCATTGTGCGCATCGGCAGCGCCATCTTCGGCGCGCGGCACGCCGCCTGAATTTCAATCATTAACGGTCTCAACCCCGGAACACACAAGGAGCGGAAGTGAAGATAGCGTTTATCGGCGGCGGCAACATGGCTGCGGCACTGATCGGTGGCCTGGTTGGCAAGGTCGCTGCGGCCCAGGACATCCACGTGGTCGATATCAATCTGGACGCCCTGGCGGCGTTGCGGGACAAGTTCGGCGTCTCCACCGCAGCGGCCATCGATGGCGCCATCACCGGTGTCGATGTGGTTGTGCTGGCGGTCAAGCCGCAACAGATGCGCGACGTGGTCGCCGTGCTCAAGCCCTTCATCGGTGCGCAACTGGTGGTCTCGATCGCCGCCGGCATCCGCATCGTCGATATCTCGCGCTGGCTCGACGGTCACGAAGCCATCGTGCGTGCCATGCCCAATACACCGGCGCTGATCGGCATGGGCATTACCGGCGTGGCGCCGCATGAGCGCGTTTCCACGCTGCAACGTGCCCAGGCCGATTCCATCCTCAAGGCGGTCGGCGAGACGCTGTGGGTGGGCGGCGAAGAACAGCTCGACGCCGTCACCGCGGTGTCCGGTTCCGGTCCGGCCTATGTGTTCTACTTCCTGGAGGCGATGGAGCAGGCCGCCGCCGCACTGGGCCTGTCGCCCGCCGATGGCCTGCAACTGGCCAAGGCCACCTTTGCCGGTGCGACCGAACTGGCGCGACGTTCCGATGAATCGGTGGCGACCCTGCGTGAACGCGTGACCTCCAAGGGCGGTACCACCTATGCGGCGCTGACCAGCCTGGAAGCGGCCGGCGTGAAGGATGCCATCGCCCGGGCGGTGCAAGCCGCCGCCGTGCGCAGCAAGGAGCTGGGCGACGAGTTCGGCAAGGCCTGATGAAGCGGTTTGCCACACCTGTTGCCCTGCTGGCGGCCTTGCCGCTGGCGCTGGCACTGCTCTTGGCGGGCTGCGCCTCGACCGCCGACAGCGAGGGTTACTACACCGTCAAGCGCGGCGATACGCTCTACAGCATCGGCCGCGACTTCGACCAGAGCCCGGCCAACCTGCGCAGCTGGAACCGGCTGCGCAATCCCGACGACCTGGAAGTCGGCCAGCGCATCATGGTGCGTCCGCCGGCAGGCGTGGTGGCGCGGACCGGGGCAGGGCAAAGCAGCCGGCCGGCTGCAACGGCGCAAGCGTCTGCTGCCGCCAAGCCCAAGGCCAAAACGGCGGCCAAACCGTCTGCCAAGCCGCAGGATGACGACGATGCATCGGCCCCCGCCGCGGCCGATGCCAAGCTGGACTGGATGTGGCCCACCCAGGGCAAGTCCGCGCCCAGCGGCGACAGTTACAAGAAGGGCATCGATATCGCCGGCAGTGAAGGACAGTCGGTGGTGGCTGCCGCTGCGGGCAAGGTGACCTATGCCGGCCACGGCATCCGTGGCTACGGCAACATGGTGATCATCAAGCACACGCCGCAATTGCTGTCGGTCTATGCGCACAACAAGACCATCACGGTCAAGGAAGGCGACACCGTCACGCGCGGCCAGCAGGTGGCCACCATGGGCAGCAGCGACACCAGTCGCGTCAAGCTGTATTTTGAAATCCGCCGCAACGGCAAGCCGGTCAACGTGATGGCCTTGCTGCCGGCGCGCTGAAACCGTTCAATGAGGTAGGGCCATGGCCAAGCTGGAAGACATAGTCAGGAAACAGAAAACCGGCGCGACCTTCGTGATCAGCGCCCAGATGCTGCAGATGAGTCCGCGCGACTTCGATGCGCTGGCCCAGGCTTGGGACGACGATGGCGGCCCCGGCTTCAATGTCGCCGGGGTGCCGTTCCGGGTCGTGGTGGAGGGCGAGTTCGTCATCAGCCGGGTCACTGTGATCCGGACCACGGCCGAGGTGTAGCGCGGTCGCTTTTAGCCCTTGCGCCGCAGGCGATACACCACCGTATCCAGCGCCGTCAGGCCGCGTTCGATGAACTTGGGTTCCTTCTCCAGGATATCGCGGCGGTCGATGGCGGCCGTGTCGCTGTGCGGGCTGAACAGGCGCAGCACTTCGTCTTCGGCCACCGAGAAGGGCGGGCCATCCATCTTTTCCTGCGCGTATTCGAGCGTGATCACCAGGCTTTGCGCCGCGCCCGGCAGGCGGCCGTAGATGTCGCTGGCATAGCGCGCGCGCATGGCCGGCGGCAGCGCGATCAGCGCGGCGCGGTCGTAGGCACCGGCGCAGGTGGCCAGGGTGGCGTCTTCCAGGGCGAAGATGTCGCCGCAGACCAGTTCGATGTTGCCGGCCACGTAGTGCCGGCCCTGCGCCGACTCATGCAGCACCGGCGTCAACTGGTTCTCGCTGAAGAACTGCGTGATCGCCAGTTCCGACAATTCCACCCCCAGCACGCGATGGCCCTGTTCGGCCAGCCACAGCATGTCCAGCGACTTGCCGCACAGCGGCACCAGCACCGTGCTGCCGGCCGGCAGGCCCAGTTGCGGCCAGTACTTCTGCAGCAGCGGGGTCACCCGCGACTGGTGAAAATGGGTGCGGCCTTCGTGCCAGCGATCCAGCCAGAATTGAGCTTCCATCCCGTCTCCTTGAGGTGTAGTGGCGATTGCCCGTGCTCAGCGCAACAGGTAATCCAGCGCGACGCCGGCAAAGATCGCCGCGCCCAGCCAGTTGTTGTTGTTGAAGGCCGCGAAGCAGCGCATGCGGTCGCGTCCGCGGATGAGCGTGTAGTGGTAGACCGCGAAGCCGCAGGCCACCAGCATGCCGGCCGTGAACCACAGCCCCAGGCCATATTGCAGGCCGACCACCCAGATCAGCGCCAGCGCCACCACGTAGCACAGCATCACGGCCAGCACGTCGTGGCGGCCGAAGGTGATGGCCGAGGTCTTGATGCCGATCTTGAGGTCGTCATCGCGGTCCACCATCGCATATTCGGTGTCATAGGCCACCGCCCAGAAGATGTTGGCCACCAGCAGCACCCAGGCCGCCAGCGGTACCGTGCCGGTGACCGTGGCGAACCCCATCGGGATGCCGAAGCCGAAGGCGATGCCCAGGTAGGCCTGGGGGATGGCGAAGAAACGCTTGAAGTAGGGGTAGGTGGCGGCAATGATGACGGCGGCCACCGACAGTTGCATGGTCAGCGCATTGAGGGGCAGGATCAGCAGGAAGGACACCAGCGCCAGCACGCCGGCCACCATCAGGGCTTCCCACGAGCGGATCTTGCCGGAGGTCAAGGGACGCTGTTCGGTGCGTTTGACGTGGCGGTCGAAATCGCGGTCGGCGTAGTCGTTGATGGCGCAGCCGGCCGAGCGCATCAGTGCCGTGCCCAGGATGTAGATCACCAGCACGCGCCAGTCGGGCGCGCCACCGGCGGCTAGCCACAGGGCAATCAGCGTGGGCCACAGCAGGAGGAGGATGCCGATGGGTTTGTGGGCGCGCACCAGTTGCGCATAAAGCCAGAGCCTGTTCATTGCATGTCCGCAAAAAGCAAAGACCGCATTATAATTCGCGGCGCTATTTCCGCATTGTCGTGCTTTTTTGTGAGGGTGCGTGACAAGCCTGGTTCCAGGCTGACATGACGCTGACAAACGACTGACGCCATCGGGTTTTGCTTGGCGTCACGGCGTAAATATTATAAAAAGCGAACAAAAATTGATTGAGACACCCGGGGTTTGTGCTGCATAGCCGCATGCTTTTGCTTTGCAACGCGACACGGCTACCGCTAATGTAACGCGGCTGTCATGGTGCGTTGTTAGCATCAAACCCCCTTTTTTCGTGAGGTCCCCCTGATGAACATGATGAAAACACTGGTCGCGACCGGCGTATTGGCGACGATCACCTCTTCGGCCTTTGCCGCCACCGAGATCTCCTGGTGGCACTCCATGACCGGCGCCCTGGGCGAACGCGTCAATGCCCTGGCCGACGACTTCAACAAGACCCAGTCCGACTACAAGATCGTGCCCGTCTACAAGGGTACCTACGATGAATCGATGGCTGCCGCCATTGCCGCCTATCGTGCCGGCAACGCGCCGGACATCCTGCAGGTCTTCGAAGTGGGCACCGCCACCATGATCTACGCCAAGGGCGCGGTCAAACCGGTGTACGAAGTGATGCACCAGGCGGGCGAGAAGTTCGACCAGAACGCCTACGTGCCGGCGGTGGCGGGTTACTACTCGACCCCGAAGGGCATGATGTCCTTCCCCTTCAACAGCTCCACCACCATCATGTTCTACAACAAGGACATGTTCGCCAAGGCTGGCCTGGATCCCGAGAAGCCACCCGTGACCTGGCAGGAGTTCGTCGGCATGGCCGCCAAGATCAAGGCCAGCGGCGCCTCCTGTGCCTACACCACGACCTGGCAATCCTGGGTGCATTTGGAATCGTTTTCAACCTGGCATAACGTCGAGCTGGCGTCCAAGAACAACGGTTTCGGCGGCCTGGATGCGCGCCTGAAGATGAACAGCCCGCTGCACGTGCGCCACATCGAGAACCTGTCGAACTGGGCCAAGCAGGGCTACTTCACCTATGCCGGCCGTAAGGACGAGGCCAATGCCAAGTTCAACGCCGGCGAGTGCGCCATCATCACCGGTTCTTCCTCGGCCTATGCCGATATCCGCAAGAACGCCAAGTTCAAGTTCGGCGTGGCGGCACTGCCGTACTACAACGACGTGCAGGGCGCACCGCAGAACACCGTCATCGGTGGCGCTTCGCTGTGGGTGATGAATGGCAAGAAGGCCGACGAGTACAAGGGCGTGGCCAAGTTCTTCAGCTACCTGTCCAAGCCGGAAGTGGCCGCCAAGTGGCACCAGGATACCGGCTACCTGCCGGTCACCAAGGCTGCCTACGAGCTGACCAAGCAATCCGGTTTCTATGACCGCAATCCGGGTACCGACGTGGCCGTCAAGCAGATGATCGTCAAGACCACCGAGAAGTCGCGCGGCCTGCGTCTGGGCAACTACGCCCAGGTCCGCACCGTCTTCGACGAGGAACTGGAAAACGTCTGGACCGGCAAGAAGACCCCGAAGGAAGCCCTGGATTCGGCCGTCAAGCGTGGCGACGAACTGCTGGCCCGCTTCGAGAAGGCCAACAAGGGCAACCAGTAAGACCGGTTGTCTGATCGCAGCCGCGCGCCACCCGGCGCACGGCTGACGGATCCGGCGATTGCCTGCGTCATCGGCGCGTGCAATCGCCGGATGCCGTTTTCGGTATCCCCTGAAATCTGTTCAACCCTCTTTGACGCCAGGCGATCCCTGGCAGGAACGAACGTGGAAAAACGCGCGCGATTCACCTCGAAGTGGTTGCCGTATCTGCTGGTTGCACCGCAGATCATCATCACTTTGCTGTTCTTTTTCTGGCCGGCCATCCAGGCCATGTACCAGTCCATGCTGTTGCAGGATGCCTTCGGCGGCTATTCCGAATTCGTCTGGCTCGACAACTTCAAGGCCCTCTTCGGCGATCCGACCTACCTGGAGTCGTTCCGCACCACGGCCCTGTTCTCGGCGCTGGTGGCCTTCTTCGGGCTGGCGGTCTCGCTCCTGCTGGCGGTCTTCGCCGACCGGGTGCGCCGTGGCGCCTCGCTCTACAAGACCTTCCTGATCTGGCCCTATGCGGTCTCGCCGGTGGTGGTGGGCGTGCTGTGGATGTTCCTGCTCAGTCCCTCGCTGGGCATACTTTCGCACGTGCTGACCTGGCTGGGCCTGCCCTGGGACTACATGGTCAACGGCACCCACGCCATGATCCTCATCGTCGTGGCGGCCATCTGGAAGCAGATCAGCTACAACTTCCTGTTCTTCCTGGCGGGCCTGCAATCGATCCCCAAGTCGCTCATCGAAGCGGCCGCCATCGACGGCGCCGGACCGGTCAAGCGCTTCTTCACCATCGTCTTCCCGCTGATCTCGCCGACCACCTTCTTCCTGTTCGTGGTCAACGTGGTCTATGCCTTTTTCGATACCTTCGTCATCGTCGATGCCACCACCCACGGCGGCCCCGGCAAGGACACCGAGATCCTGGTCTACAAGGTCTTCTCGGATGGCTTCAAGGGCGGTGACCTGGGCAGTTCGGCGGCGCAATCGGTGGTGCTGATGGTGGTGGTGATCCTGCTCACCGTGGTGCAGTTCAAGTACGTTGAAAAGAAGGTGCAATACGCATGAAGACCATGATGATCCTCTCACACAAGGTGGCCCCATGATCGAGCGCCGTCCCCTCCTGGATTTCTTCAGCCATGTGGTACTGGTGCTGGGCGTGCTCACAGTGGTGTTCCCGCTCTACGTGGCCTTCGTGGCCAGCACCCAGACCGCCGAGCAGTCGGCGCTGTCGCCGCTGTCGCTGATGCCTGGCAGCGAATTCGTCAACAACTACAGCGCCGTGCTCTTCAAGGGCGCGGCCGGCAACGTGAGTGCGCCGCCGGTGCTGCACATGCTGTGGGTGAGCCTGGCGACCGCGCTGATCATCGCCATCGGCAAGATCTCCATTTCCATGCTGTCGGCCTTTGCCATCGTGTATTTCCGCTTCCCGGGCCGGGGCCTGTTCTTCTGGATGATCTTCGTGACGCTGATGCTGCCGGTGGAAGTGCGCATCACGCCGACCTACCAGGTGGTGTCCGACCTGGGCATGCTCAACAGCTACGCAGGTCTGAGCATCCCGCTGATCGCCTCGGCCACGGCCACTTTCCTGTTCCGCCAGTTCTTCCTGACGGTGCCTGACGAGCTGGCCGAAGCGGCGCGCATCGATGGCGCCGGCCCCCTGCGCTTCCTCAAGGATGTGCTGTGGCCGCTGTCGCGCACGAATGTGATTGCGCTGTTCGTGATCATGTTCATCTATGGCTGGAACCAGTACCTGTGGCCGCTGATGATCGCCACCGAGCCGGGCATGTACCCGATCGGCATCGGCATCAAGACCCTGATCTCCGGCGGCGATTCGGCCGTGGAATGGAACCTTGTCATGGCGACCATGATCCTGGCCATGTTGCCACCGGGCCTGGTGGTGGTGGTGATGCAGAAATGGTTCGTCAAGGGCCTGGTCGATTCCGAGAAATAATGTAGATCATTCAGATCAATCCAAGATAAGACAAGACAAGCAGACAGACATGGCAGCTATCCATCTCAAGCAAGTGCGCAAGACCTACGGCGCGGGCGCCAAGGCCGTCGACGTGATCCACGGCATCGATGCCGAGATCGCCGATGGCGAATTCATCGTCATGGTCGGTCCGTCCGGCTGCGGCAAGTCCACCCTGCTGCGCATGGTGGCCGGCCTGGAAGAGATCAGCAGCGGCCAGATCGTCATCGGTGAGCGCGTGGTCAACGACCTCGAACCCAAGGAGCGCGACATCGCCATGGTGTTCCAGAACTATGCGCTGTATCCGCACATGACGGTGTACCAGAACATGGCCTATGGCCTGAAGATCCAGGGCCTGTCCAAGGCCGAGATCGACGAGCGCGTGCAGCGCGCCGCCGTCATCCTGGAACTGGGCGCATTGCTGGAGCGCACCCCGCGCCAGCTCTCCGGTGGCCAGCGCCAGCGTGTGGCCATGGGCCGCGCCATCGTGCGCAAGCCCGCCGTGTTCCTCTTCGATGAACCGCTCTCCAACCTGGACGCCAAGCTGCGCGTGCAGATGCGCCTGGAGATCCAGAAGCTGCACGCCAGCCTGCGGACCACCAGCCTCTACGTCACGCACGACCAGGTCGAGGCGATGACGCTGGGCCAGCGCATGATCGTCATGAATCGTGGCGTGGCCGAGCAGATCGGCACGCCGGCGGAAGTCTATGCCCGCCCGGCCACCACCTTCGTGGCCAGCTTCATCGGTTCGCCGCCGATGAACCTGCTGCAAGGCAAGCTCTCTGCCGATGGTGCCAGCTTCGAGGCCAGCAAGGGTGACCAGGCCGAAGCCGTGCGCCTGCCCCAGGCGGTGGCCGGTGCGGCAGGCCAGGAACGCATCCTGGGCGTGCGGCCGGAGCACCTGCTGCCCATCCTGGATGGTTCGGCGGCCCAGCTGGCGCTGGAGGTGGAGCTGGTGGAAGCGCTGGGCGCGGAACTGCTGGTGCATGCCCGCTGCGGTGGCCAGTCGCTGGTGCTGCGTTGCCCGGCCAATGTGCCGGTCACGACCGGCCAGCGTATCGGCGCCTCCTTCGGCGCGGCTGACGTGCACTGGTTCGATGTGCAGAGTACGCGTCGTATTGCTTGAGCGCGCGACTGTTAGTCGGTATCCCGTAAAAAATTAGGCCTCGCATTGCGAGGCCTAATTTATTTTGCATGGTGCAATCGGTTTTGCTCAGCCTGATACGGTCTCGACATCGGTCAACATCTCCACCCCATTGAGCTTGCACGCCATCACCGCCTTGTGCACGGCATCAATGGCGGCCTGGCGGGTGAAGCTCTTGCGCCAGGCGATCACCACGCGGCGCGACGGGGCCGGGGCGACGAAGGGGACGTAGCGCACCATGCCGTCACGGGTGTCGGCGTCGGGGATGGAGGCACGTGGCAGGACGGTCACGCCGATGCCGGAGGAGACCATATGACGGATCGTCTCCAGCGAGGAACCCTCGAAGGTGCGGGCAATGCCGTCGCCATTGGTGGAAAAGCGCGACATCTCCGGACAGACTTCCAGCACCTGGTCGCGGAAGCAGTGGCCATTGCCCAGCAGGAGCATGGTTTCGCTCTTCAACTCGCGTGCATCGATTTCCTTGCGGTCGGCCCACTTGTGATGGCGCGGCAGGGCCACCATGAATTGCTCGTCGTAGAGCGGCAGGACATTCAAGCCGTGTTCAGGGAAGGGCAGGGCCATGATGGCGGCATCGAGCTCGCCCTGGCGCAGCAGCTCGATGAGCCGGGTGGTGAAATTCTCCTGCAGGATCAGCGGCATCTGCGGCACCCGCTCTATCATGGTCTTGACCAGCGAGGGCAGCAGGTAGGGGCCGATGGTATAGATGATGCCCAGGCGCAAGGGGCCCGAGAGCGGGTCCTTGTTCTGGTTGGCGATCTCCTTGATGGCCGCGGTCTGTTCCAGCACACGCTCGGCCTGGGCCACGATCTGCGCGCCCAGCGGGGTGACCGACACCTCGGTGCCGCCACGCTCGAAGATGACCACGCCCAGCTCGTCTTCCAGCTTCTTGATGGCCACCGACAGCGTGGGCTGTGCGACGAAACAGGCTTCTGCTGCATGGCCGAAGTGTTTTTCCCGCGCGACGGCCACTATGTATTTGAGTTCTGTAAGTGTCATGCTGTGTATGCCCAATCCATTTCCGGGACTATAGCCTATTTTTGCCAGGCCGGTTCTGCCCCCGGTTCAAGGCGCCACGGAGCCATTTGGCGCAGGATGGAACAGGCATCGTCGTGCGGCGCCGGCGACGTTATCGTCCTGTCACGTCTTGGTCACAATGGGCAGGTATGTTGTCACGCACTTTTCCGGCGAAGAGCTGTGCCGCGTTCGCCGCTTTATCTTGTAGACGAGGAAATGATGGATAAGGAAGAACTGATCAAGCGTGTCCACCGCGAACTGGCCGACAGCTACGACGAAGAGATGGAACTGGAGCTGGAAGACCGTACCGTGGACCCGGTCACCGGCGAGATCGCCAGCGCCCACAGCGACGAGGAGAAGGAATATCGCCGCCTGTATTTCCGCGAGCTGTTCCGTCTCCAGGGCGAACTGGTCAAGCTGCAGGACTGGGTGGTGAAGACCGGCCACAAGGTGGTGATCGTATTCGAAGGCCGCGATGCGGCCGGCAAGGGGGGCGTCATCAAGCGCATCACCCAGCGTCTCAATCCGCGTGTGGCACGGGTCGCCGCGCTGCCGGCACCCAACGACCGCGAACGCACGCAATGGTATTTCCAGCGCTACGTGTCGCACCTGCCGGCGGCCGGCGAGATGGTGCTGTTCGACCGCAGCTGGTACAACCGTGCCGGCGTGGAGCGCGTCATGGGCTTCTGCAGCGACGAGCAGTACGAGGAATTCTTCCGCTCCGTGCCCGAGTTCGAACGCATGTTGACGCGTGCCGGCATCCAGGTCATCAAGTACTGGTTCTCCATCACCGATGAAGAGCAGCACCTGCGCTTCCTCTCGCGCATCCACGATCCGCTCAAGCAATGGAAGCTCAGTCCCATGGACCTGGAGTCGCGCCGTCGCTGGGAGGAATACACCAAGGCCAAGGAAGTGATGCTGGAACGCACCCACATTCCCGAAGCGCCGTGGTGGGTAGTGCAGGCGGTGGACAAGAAGAAGGCCCGCCTGAACTGCATCCAGCACCTGCTGCAGCAGATGCCCTATGCCGAAGTGCCGCATCCGCCGGTGATCCTGCCCGAGCGCGAACGCCACGAAGACTACGAGCGCCATCCGGTGCCGGATACGATGATCGTGCCCGAGTTCTATTGATCGTCCTGCGGGACGTTGGTGAGCCCAGATGGAAAAATGACCGGAGTGTAACTCCGGCCATTGTCGTTGCAGCACCTGCTATGGATGGCAGGTTCAGTCGAAGTACTTGGTGATGACTTCGCCGAAGGCCTGTTCAGCCGACAGACCGTTGAGCATGAGCTTGCTGATCTCGTCGGAGTGCTGGTTGATCTCTTCGGGCAGCATGTGGCGATTGGCCTTGAAGTAGGCATACTTCTCGCTGTCGACGGCCTCGCGGGCGCGTGCGGCTGCGGTGGTCGGGCGGGCGCTGCCGCTGGTGCTGCGGGCCGATGCCGCACGCGCCGCACGCGGGGTGCTGCGGGTGCCGCTGCCGCCGGTGGCGACGATGCGCTTGATCTGGTCGAGCGTGAAGATCGGTGTCACGTTGCCGGGACCGAATTCGGTTTCCTCGGCGCGGTGCAGGTGATGGTTGCCGTCGAAGGCCATCTTCTTGTCGAAGCTGTTGATGACTTCGTAGTGCGGCTTCTGCACCGAACCGAACATGCTGAAATGGACGCGGTCGCCGTAGGACGTCATCTGGGTGATTACGCCGTTGAGGTATTCGGCCTTGATTGCCTCGACGTTGCCATGCCAGCGTTTGGTTTTGCTTGAACTCAAAATAAATCTTCCAATGATGCAGGCGCGGTCTCTGGTCGATGAACTCTCTCATCGATGCGGCAGTGGGCCGCCAGGCGCGCGCGAATTAAAAACGGGGAATAGAGGCAATATTATCCTCCTCTGTACGTCTTCCTGCATGCCTTGTGCGGAAATTTTCTGCGTCTGGATGAGCTGACTCCCGGGTTTTGGCCTGTTTTGACAAGGAGTTACAGCATTTTTCCGAGAAATTGCTTGAAAAGCCGGCAGGGCGCCGCCATATGATTTCCTTGTGGCAATATTGCGAATCTCCCGCCCCGATCTCCCTCCAAGAGGCTGTTCATGCGCCGTAGTTACTTTGCTGTCGTCGTTTTCCTGGGCCTGCTGGCGGCCCTGCATGCCTGGATAGGCTGGCAACTGCTGCCGGCACTGTCCACCCACGCCGGGGCCATCGCAGCCGGCGCCCTGGTGCTGCTGCTGTCAGTGCTGCTGATGCCGGTGGCCCTGATGGCGCCCTATCTGAAGCGGCGCGGCCTGTCCGAAACCTGGTCGGACCGCCTGGCCTGGGCCGGCATGCTGGCCATGGGGGCGTTTTCCTCGGCCCTGCTGCTCACCCTGTTGCGCGCGCTGGCATTGGCAGCGCTGCCCTGGTTGTCGCTGTCGGCCATCCAGCAGCACGAGATGGTGGCCTCGACGGCCTGGCTGGTGCTGGCCCTGACGGTGGCCGCCACCGTGATCGGCCTGCTCAATGCCCGTCGCACGGCGGCAGTGGTCGATGTCAGCGTCCCCATCAGGGACCTGCCGCCACAGCTGGAAGGCTTTACCATCGTGCAGATCAGCGACATCCATGTCGGCCCCACGATCAAGGCGCCTTACCTGCAAGCCATCGTGGACAAGGTCAATGCCCTGCAACCGGACGTGGTGGCCATCACCGGTGACCTGGTCGATGGCAGCGTGCGCCAGCTGGCCGCGCACACCGCGCCGCTGGCGCAATTGCGCGCGCGTCATGGCGCCTACTTCGTCACCGGCAACCATGAGTACTACTCCAACGCCCACGAATGGATAGACGAGGTGCGCCGCCTGGGCCTGACGGTCCTGATGAACGAGCACGTGGTGCTGCACCACGAGGGCGCCGGCCTGGTCCTGGCCGGGGTCACCGACTACACCGCCCACCAGTTCGACCCCTCTCATCGCAGCGACCCGCACGCGGCCATCGCCAACGCCCCCGAGGAGGGCCCGCGCATTCTGCTGGCACACCAGCCGCGCACGGCCGCGATCGCCGCCGAGGCCGGCTTCGACCTGCAATTGTCGGGGCATACCCATGGCGGCCAGTTCTTCCCCTGGAATTTCTTCGTGCCACTGCAACAGCCCTACGTGGCAGGCCTGAAGCGCCTGCAAAGCCTGTGGGTCTATGTCAGTCGCGGCACCGGTTACTGGGGGCCGCCCAAGCGCCTGCTGGCACCTTCCGAAATCACCCGCCTGCGCCTGACGGCGCGCTAGTCCTGCTGCCCGTCGGCTAGCTCATGCCGGGCCAGTCGCCGCATCGCCTGCGGTGGCTGGCCGAACAGGCGCATGCAGGCGCGCCGCATGCGCTCGGCGTCACCAAAGCCGGTGGCGCGGGCGATGCTCTCCAGGCTGTCGCCTGATTCCTCGATACGCAATCGTGCCGCCTCGGCACGCATCTGCTCAATCGCCCGGGCCGGGGTCTGGCCGGTCTCGGTCGCGAAGGCGCGGTCGAACTGGCGACGGCTCAGGCAAGCCACCTCGGCCAGCGCATCCACCGTCAGCTCCTGGTGCAGGTGATCGCGCGCGTAACTGAGCGCGCGCCGGATGCGCTCGGAGCCACCATCCATTTCCTGCAGGGCCGAGAACTGCGACTGTCCGCCCGGCCGGCGGTGATACACCACCAGTTCGCGCGCCACCGCGCGGGCCAGCTCGACACCGTGGTCGTCTTCCACCAGCGCCAGTGCCAGGTCGATGCCGGCCGAGATTCCCGCCGAGGTCCACACCGACCCATCGCGCGAATAGATGCGGTCGCTATCCACCCTGACCTTGGGATGCATCTTCTGCAGCTTGGCCGCCATGCGCCAGTGGGTGGTGGCCCGTTTGCCATCGAGCACGCCAGCGGCGGCCAGCACGAAGGCCCCGGTACACACACCAGCGATGCGGCGCGAACGGTCGGCGGCGCGCACGATGTAGCGCCGCAACGCGTCCGACACCAGGCCCTCGCGCGGCGCACCGCCGCCGGCGACCACCAGCGTATCGAAGCTGGTGCCGCCGATGGCTTCGGTCTGGATCATGGCGCCGGCCGAACTGCGGATCATCCCGCCCGGTTCCGACAGCAGGCTGAGCCGGTACAGCGCCTTGCCGGAGACCCGGTTGGCGGCATCGAAGGCCGACAGCGGGCCGGTGAAATCGAGCATGCTGCAATCGGCGAAGATCAGGAAGGCGGTATCGCGAGGGGGCATGGCGGGCTCACCAGGATGGCTTGAATTGCCGGAATTATGGCATTCAAGCCATTGTCCTGCACGGCACACTGCACAAGTTCATCATCCCTGGAGCCTGTCATGGAACAACCCGCCGCCGTCGCCGCCATCACCGCCGCTGCCCCCGCCACTTCCCATCCCGGCCAGCGCCACCGCTGGAAAGTGCTTGCCGCCGGCGTGGCGGCCAATGCGGCCTTTTCGGCGGTGTTCTCGGGCATCCCGGTGACCTCGGTGGTCTTGCGCAGCGACTACCAGCTCAGCAACGGCCAGCTCGGCCTGGCGCTGGGTTTGCTGAGCCTGGGCGTGGCGCTGGGCGAGTTGCCCTGGGGCGTGCTGACGGACCGCCTGGGCGACCGCAAGGTCTTGCTGGCCGGTTTGCTGGGCACTAGCGCCGCCCTCTGGTTGCTGATGCTGCGCGCCTTGCCCGGCCACGGCGCGGCCACCTATGTGTGGCTCTGTGCCGGGCTGATGCTGGCGGGATTGCTGGGTGGCAGCGTCAACGGCGCCAGCGGACGCGCCGTGATGGGCTGGTTCGGCGAGGGCGAGCGCGGCCTGGCCATGAGCATTCGCCAGACCGCCGTGCCGCTGGGCGGCGGCGTGGGGGCCTTGCTCCTGCCCACGCTGGCTGCACGCGCCGGCTTCGGTGCGGTGTATGGGGCGCTGATGGCCGGTTGCCTGGCCAGCGTCGGCCTGATCCTGCTCTGGTTGCGCGAGCCACCACCAGCGCCTGCATCGGCTACTCCCACCAGTGCGGCCGCACCGGCCCTGCGCCGCCTACTGGTGTGGCGGCTGGCGCTGGGCATCGGCCTGCTGTGCGCGCCGCAGGTGGCGTTGATCAGCTTCGGCGGCATCTTCCTGCATGAGGTGGGACAAGCCAGCCTCATCCTGATCAGCGCGCTGCTGACCCTGGTGCAGATCGGCGGTGCGGTGGCACGTATCTCCAGCGGTCGCTGGACCGACCGGCGTGGCCAGCGTCGCGGCTACCTGCGCCTGTGCGCCTGGCTCAGCGCCTTGCTGTTTGCCTTGCTGGGTGTGCTCTCCGTGTTCTTCCAGCAGGGCGCGGGCATCGGCCTACCCTGGTTGGCGCTGGCGCTGGTGGTGGCCGGGGTGGTGGTGTCGGCCTGGCATGGTGTGGCCTATACCGAACTGGCCGTGGTGGCCGGATCGGCCCAGGTCGGTACCGCATTGGGCCTGGGCAATAGTTGTGTGTTCCTGGTCTTCTTCCTGACCGCACAGGCGATTCCACCCCTGCTGCAATGGCAGGGCTGGCCAGCGGTCTGGCTGGCTACGGCGCTGGTGGCGCTGGCCGTGGTGCCGCTGTTCCCGGCGGCAGGGGAGGGGAAGCGAGGGCGCTGATACCCAGCCTGATCCTGACGAAATTCCCGAAAACGACCGGTCTTAGACGACCGGTCTAATTTTTCGCTAGAATGGCCGCCATGCGAGAAAACTATGGCGAAAACAAACGGAACATCCTGATGGCCGGTCGCGCAATCATTGCGCAGAAAGGCTTCTCCGCCGTCGGCTTGTCCGAGATCCTGGCGGCGGCCGATATCCCCAAGGGTTCCTTCTATCACTACTTCGGTTCCAAGGAGCAGTACGGTCGCGAGCTCATCGAGCACTACGTGGCCGGCTACCTGGAACTGCTGGAGCGCGTGCTGGGCGATGTGTCCTATGGCGCCAGCGCCCGCGAGCGCCTGCTCAGCTACTGGGGCTACTGGCTGGACAGCCAATGCTGCCAGGAACTGGAGCAGCGCTGCCTGGTGGTCAAGCTCTCGGCCGAGGTGGCCGATCTCTCCGAAGACATGCGCCTTGCCCTGCACCAAGGCACGCAAGCCTTCATCGACCGTATCGCCGCCTGCATCGAGCAGGGCCGTGACGAAGCCTCGCTGCATACCGTGCTCGATCCGCAGGCCACCGCCACCATGCTCTACCAGCAGTGGCTGGGGGCCAGCCTGCTGTCCCGTCTCAGTCGCGACCGCGTCCCGATGGAAGCGGCCATGCTGGTCACGCGGCGCGTGCTGGTCGCACCGCAGTAGTGTCGTTTGCGCTCGCCTCCCTACGAACATCCTGAAAGGAATCCCCATGAGCACCCTTGCCAAGACCAACCGCCGCATCGTCCTTGCCTCCCGTCCCACGGCGGCGCCGACCGCCGAGAATTTCCGCCTGGAGGAAGTCGCCATCCCCGAGTTGCAGGACGGGCAGATGCTCCTGCGCGGTGAATGGCTATCCCTGGATCCCTATATGCGCGGTCGCATGAGCGATGCGCCGTCCTATGCACCACCGGTGGAGATCGATGGCGTCATGACCGCCGGCGTGGTTTCGCGCGTGGTGGCGTCGCGCCATCCCGAATTCAAGGAAGGCGACCGCGTGGTGGCCTACACCGGCTGGCAGGAATACGCGATTTCCGATGGCAGCGGCGCCCACAAGCTGCCGGCCGATTTTGCCCATCCCTCGCATGCGCTGGGCGTGCTGGGCATGCCCGGCTACACCGCCTATGCCGGCCTGATCGACATCGGCCAGCCACGCCCCGGCGAAACCGTGGTGGTGGCCGCCGCCACCGGTGCGGTCGGCTCGCTGGTGGGGCAGATCGCCAAGCTGCGCGGCTGCCACGTGGTCGGCATTGCCGGCGGTGCGCAGAAATGTGAATCGGCCGTCAAGGAACTGGGCTTCGATGCCTGCATCGACCACCGCGCTGCTGATTTCGCCGAGCAACTGCAGGCGGCCTGCCCGCGTGGCATCGACGTGTACTTCGAGAACGTCGGCGGGGCCGTGCTCGATGCCGTCATTCCGCTGCTCAACATCCACGCCCGCGTACCGGTGTGCGGCCTGATCGCCCACTACAACGGCGCCGGCCTGGCCACCGCCAGCGCGGCCATCCTGCGTCGCGTGCTGACCCAGCGCATCCGTGTGCAGGGCTTCATCATCTTCGACTACTACGTCAATCGTCCCGACCTGCATGCCGCCTTCGTGCAAGAGGTCGGTACCTGGCTCAAGGAAGGCAAGTTGCACTACCGCGAAGACGTGGTGCAGGGCCTGGAGAATGCCCCGCAAGCCTTCATGGGCCTGCTGCAAGGCAAGAACTTCGGCAAGCTGGTGGTCAAGCTGGACTAGGAGCACATGGCGATATTTTTCCGATTCCACATTCCGTTCGGCCTGAGTAGCGGCGCAGCCGCGTATCGAAGGTGCGCCGTCAGCAGGTCTTCGATACGGCCCTGACGGGCCTACTCAGTCCGAACGGTGGTTTGATCGCTTGCGCCGCCCTCATCAAGTCAACGTCATCATTTCCGGGGCAACTACCCGGCAACCCGGTGCGGCAGCGATCCTGCCGCGTCCACAAGGATCCATCCATGATTCCGTTTTCCGTCCTCGATCTGTCTCCCATCAACCAGGGCAGCACGGCTGCCCGGGCCTTCAACAACAGCAAGGAACTGGCGCAACTGGCCGAGCGCCTGGGCTACCAGCGCTACTGGCTGGCCGAGCACCACAACATGCCCGGCATCGCCAGTGCCGCCACCGCGCTGGTGATCTCGCATGTGGCCGCGCATACCAGCACGATACGCGTAGGTTCCGGCGGCATCATGCTGCCCAATCATTCGCCGCTGGTCATCGCCGAACAGTTCGGCACGCTGGAGTCGCTCTATCCCGGTCGCATCGATCTTGGCCTGGGCCGCGCGCCCGGTTCCGACCAGCGTACCGCGCGCGCCCTGCGACGCCACATGGGCGGTGACACCGCCGAGAATTTCCCGCAGGATGTGCTGGAGCTGCAGGCCTACTTCGATGAACCCTCCGACTACCAGGCCCTGCGTGCCGTGCCCGGCGCTGGCCTGAAGGTGCCGATCTGGCTCCTGGGCTCCAGCATGTTCAGCGCCCAGCTGGCGGCCGAACTGGGCCTGCCGTTTTCGTTCGCCTCGCACTTCGCACCGGGCTTCATGAAGTCGGCGGTACAGATCTATCGCGAGCGTTTCAAACCATCGGCGAACCTGCAGAAGCCCCATGTGATGCTGGCCCTGAACGTGTTCGCCGCCGATACCCAGCGCGAGGCCGAGCGCCTGTTCACCTCGTTGCAGCAGCAGTTCCTCAACCTGATCCGCGGCACGCCCGGTCAGCTGCGTCCCCCGGTGGACGACATCGGCGCCCTGTGGCAGCCGGGCGAGCAGGCGCATGTGGAGCGTTCGCTGTCCTGCGCCGTGGTGGGTGACCGCGAGACGGTGCAGGAAGGCCTGCAAGCCTTCATCGACGAACATGCGCCGGACGAGCTGATCATCACCGCGCAGATCTTCGACCATGCGGCGCGGCTGCACTCCTTCGAGATCGCGGCCGAGGCGCGCGAGGCCTTGCAGGAGCGCGTCGCCATCTAGCCCGTCATGGCATGACAGGCCCGCAAAAAAAGCGGCAGGGACCCGGTCCTTGCCGCTTTTTTTCTGCCACGCCAACGCGGTGACTATTCCGACTATTCCATCCCCAGCATGCGCGCCAGGCTGTTGCCGCTGTTTGCGCTGACCAGGTGGATATGTTCCTCCAGCGACACCAGGTGAGCGTCCATGGCCGCCACGGCGCCGTTGACATCACCCCGCTCGATCAGGTCCACGATGTGGGTGTGCTCGTCATGCTCGCAAGCCGCATAGCCGGCCGGCTCATGTAGCGCCACGATCAGCGAGCAGCGTGATACCAGCTCGGCCAGGTAGCGCTGCAGTGTCCGATTGCGCGACAACTCGGCCACCCGCATGTGGAAGGACGAGGCCAGCCTGGCCCAGTGCGTCTGCGCATAGCTGTGCATGACGGCATGTTCTTCCTTGAGTTGCCGGCGCAGCCTGGCCAGGTCGGCGCGGGTGGCGTTCTGCACGGCCAGCCGCATGATGGCCCCTTCCAGCGCGCGACGTGCCTCGAAGATCTCGCGCGTCTCTTGCGGCGTGGGCATGGCCACCACCGCACCGCGATTGGGACGCAGCTCGACGATGTGCTCGTGCGCCAGCTTCTGCAAGGCCTTCTGCACCACCGTGCGGCCCACGCCGAACAGTTCGCACAGCGCTGCTTCGGGCAGCTTGGTGCCGGGGGTGAGGCGCTGGCTCATCACGCTGTCGAACACCGTCTGGTAGATGCGGGCGATGATGTCGTCGCCGCTGTCGCCATCGATCTGCAGGGGCGGCAGTTCGGTCAGCGCGTCATGACGCACGCGTGGCCGGCCTGCGCCGCTGCGACGAGGCTGGGCTGATGGCGCGGCAGCAACGGCAGGCGTGGACTTGGCGCTACGCGGAGTGGACTTTGCGGGTTTGCGGGCAGGGGTGTCGCTCATTGTCTTGTCGATGGATGGATCGCGGCGGGTTCAGCGTGCGCCGGCCTGCAGCGCGCGCCAGATCCGGGTCGCCAGGCCGATCAGGGCCAGGTCGCTGCCGGCCGGGCCCAGCAATGATACGCCGATCGGCAGCCCGGCGGGAGTCGTAAAGGGCAGACTCACCTGCGGCAAGCCGGCCAGTCCGGCCACGCAGGTGAGCCGGAACGTGCGTGCGCGTATCTGGTCGATCTCGCCGGCCGATGCCGTGCGCAGCGGCGCCACGCTGGAGGCCGAGGGCATCACTGCCACGCCGTCCGGTCCCAGCAGCGAGCGCACGCGATGGCGTACCAGGTCCTGTTCCCGGCGTGCGGCCTGGGCGGTCTCGGCGCTGGTGTCGCGGGCCATGTCCCAGCGCGCCTGCACCGCCGCACCGAAGCGCGGTTGCGTCGTGCTGATCCAGTCGCCATGGGTCTGCCAGGCATCGTAGGCGGAGGCGCTGATATAGGCCCGGCGCCAGTTTTCCAGTGCGCCTTCCTCGCCCCCCAGGCGCATGTGCTCGCCCGGCATGAGCATGCGCAGCGCATCGTAGACCTGGTGGATGGCCGGGTGGAAGTCCGGGTCGGCCAGTTCCAGGGCGTCGAAGGGCAGCAGCGCGCGACGCAGCTGCACACCACCGGTCTGCGGCAGCAGCACCTGTCCCACGCGTTCGAAGACGGCAGCGTCATGGGCCAGCCAGGTGACGGTATCGAAATCGGGGCACAACGGCGCCATGGCGCTGCAAGGCAGGAGGCCGAAGGTGGTGCGCAGGCCCCAGACGCCGCAATAGCTGGCTGGCACCCGGGTCGAGCCACCGGTGTCGGTGCCCAGCGCGAAGTCGCATAGCCGCGCGGCCACGGCCGCTGCCGAGCCGCTGGAGGATCCGCCCGGCACGCGTCCCGGTGCGGCGCTGTTGACCGGGGTGCCGTAGTGATGGTTGTCGCCGTGGATGCTGTAGGCCAGTTCATCGGTGAGCGTCTTGCCCACCAGGGTGGCACCGGCCTGCAGCAGTTGCGCCACCACCGCATGGTGACGCGTGGGTTGTGCATGGCTGCGCAGCCAGTCGGGATTGCCCGCGCCGGTGGGATGGCCGGCCACGTCGAAGAGGTCCTTGGCGGCGAAGCGCAGGCCGGCCAGCGCACCGGTAGTGGCGCCGGCGATGGTGAAGCGCCCGTGCGGCACGAAGGCGCCCACAGAATCGTCGATGACGGGGGATGTGGTAGATGCGGCAGATGCGAGAGTCAAGCAATTCTCCAGGGATAGGGATGGATGTCAAAAGGGCTGGCGCAGTGCTTCCAGCGTATCCACGTAGTCGCAGATGGCGCCGGGCGTGGTGAACCAGACCTGGCCACGGTCGCGCGCGGCGGCCAGGTGTTGCAGGGCATGGCGCAGGTGGCGCAGGCGATAGGGCTGGCCCACCAGGTAGGGATGCAGGGCCACGCCCATCACCAGCGGCTGTTGCTCTGCCTGCTCCAGCATCTCGTCGAAGTTGTCGACGATCATGCGGGCGAAGTCACGGCCATCCATCTGGCGCGCCACGATCATGGGGATGTCGTTGAGCTCCTGCGGATAGGGGATGGACCACAGCGTCTGGCCGCTGCGGGTGTGCAGGCGCACCGGCTGGTCGTCGTGCGCCCAGTTGAGGGTGTAGCGGTAGCCGCTCTCCTGCAGCAGGTCAGGGGTGACCAGGCTCTCCGAAATCCAGGGCGAGAGCCAGCCAGTGGGCGTGCTGCCGCTCCCGGCGGCGATGCGCTGGCGGCAGTGGCGCAGCAGGGCGGCTTCCTGCGCTTCGGGCAGCGTGCCTTGCTGGTGGGCGTTGGTGTGGCCATGGCCGATCAGCTCGTCACCGCGCGCGGCGAAGGCCGCCACCAGGTCGGGGCAATGATCGTAGAGCGCGGTATTGATCAACACGCCGCTCGGTAAGCCCAGTTGCTCGAACAGGTCCAGGCAGCGCCAGGCGCCGACCCGGTTGCCGTATTCGCGCCAGGCATGGTTGAGCACGTCGGGCTCGGGACACGCCGGCCCCAGCCGCGCGCCCAGTCCCTGGCCGAAGGCGAAGTGCTCGATGTTGAAGCCTAAGTACACCGCCAGCCTGGCGCCGTTGGGCCAGCGGTATTGCGGGCGGCGGTGGATGGCCGAGTAGCCGAAACGCCCGTGCGTGGGCAGGGGGGCGTAGCCGGGTTGGGCGTCATCGCGGCCCAGGGTGGCATCGGGTGGCAGGATCGTCGCTTGCATGCCGTCCCCTTAAAGTTCGGCCAGGCCGGCACGCGCCAGCAGGCGCTCGGCACTGTCGTTCCACACATCCATCTGCACGATCAGGCCGTGGCGGATCACATAGCGGTCCACATAGCGATTGCCCTCGAAGGCCAGGCCATCGGGCCAGACACCATGGAGCGTCCCACGGTTGTAGACGATGGCTTGCTCAACGCTGGCACCGGCCACTACCTCGGTGCCTTCGAAACGCTTCTTGACCCAGCCATAGCGTTCGGCATTGAAGGCCGCGCACTGTGCCGAATCGATCATCTCGCGCCCGCCGGTGAAGCGGATCTTCAGCTCCGGCGAGACGAAGCGCCTGGCCGCCACCGGATCGGGAATCATCAGCACGCGCAGGTATTCGTCCACCAGCGCGGCGGGATCGTAGGGCAGGTCGGTGGCCTGCGCGGTGATTGATGATGGTGCAGCGTGCATCATTTTCTCCATGTCCTGCACAATGATTGTGCGTTATTGATGTCAAGTTGGATAAGTAATCGCTGGCAATAATGATTAATAAATGCTGCGTATATAAGAGCAATATTGTCGGCAAAAATTAAACGGAATTGCTGCGCTTGGCATAGCCCTTGCATAAGTCATGCCGGGCAAAGCATGCCAACCACCTGGAAGGCATTTCACGGGCAGCAGCCGGCGAAATGCGTTCCGCCAACCTGGAGGGAAGTCAAATGATCCGTTTCACTCGCCGTACCCTGATCGCCGTCGCCGCAGCGACCGTTGCCGCCACACTGTCGCCGTTGGCCCTGGCCGCCGATACCATCAAGATCGGCCTGGTCACGGCGCTCTCGGGCCAGTCGGCCCAGGCCGGCGAAGCCCTGACCCGTGGCATGAGCATCGCCATCGACGAGATCAACGCCAAGGGCGGCCTCTTGGGCGGTCGCAAGCTGGAACTGGTGCGTCGCGATGACGAAGGCAATCCGGCCAAGGGCGTGGTGGCTGCGCGCGAACTGATCTTCAAGGAAAAGGTGGCGGTGCTCTTCGGCGGCCTCGATACGCCGGTGTCGATGGCCATCGTGCCCATCGTCAACCAGGAGAAGGTGCCGTTCGTCGGCCCCTGGGCTGCCGGCACCGGTGTGACCAGGAATGGCGCCAATCCCAATTTCGCCTTCCGTGTCTCGGCCGTGGATGAACTGGTGGACAAGGCCATGCTGAACTACGCCCAGAAGACCTTCAAGAGCAGCAAGGCCGGCCTGATCCTGGTCAACAATCCCTGGGGCGAATCCAATGAGAAGGGCATCACCGCGGCACTGGCCGAGAAGGGCCAGAAACCGGTGGGCGTGGAAAAATTCGAGGCCAGCGATGTCGACCTGGTGCCGCAACTGAGCCGCCTCAAGGCCGCTGGCGCCGACACCCTCTACCTGGTGGGCAATGTCGGTCCCTCGGCGCAGGTGGTCAAGTCGCTCGACCGCATGGGCTGGAAGGTACCGGTGGTCTCGCACTGGGGCCCGGCCGGTGGCCGCTTCACCGAGCTGGCCGGACCGAATGCGAAGAACGTCCACTTCGTCCAGACCTTCAGCTTCTTCGGCAAGCTCTCGCCGGTGGGCGAGAAGGTGGTGGCTGAACTCAAGGCCAAGTATCCCGCCATCAAGGGACCGGACGACATCACGCCGGCCGTCGGTGTGGCCAATGCCTACGACGGCATGCAGCTGGCCGCGCTGGCCATCGCCAAGGCTGGTTCCACCCAGGGCGATGCCATCCGCGAGGGCTTCTACAAGATCGATCGCTACGACGGCCTGATCAAGAGCTACGTCAAGCCCTTCAGTCCGAGCGTGCATGACGCCTTGCAGGCCGACGACTACGTCTGGGCGCAGTTCATCGACAACCGCATCCTGCCGGTCGGCCTGACCCAGTAAGACCTCATCCACACAAGAAGTGCGCCGCCCGCCGTGGCGGCGCCAGGAGAACACGATGCTGCTGTTGTCGGCACTGATCAGCGGATTCGGACTGGGTAGCATGTACGGTCTGATGGCGCTGGGTTTCACCATGACGTATGCCGTCTCCGGCACCGTCAATTTCGCGCAGGGCAGCTCCATGATGCTGGGCGCAGTCCTGTGTTTCACCTTCGCCCAGACACTGGGCTGGCCGATGTGGCTGGCGGTGCTGCTGGCGCTGGCCGCCTGCGCGCTCTATGGGGTGCTGGTGGAGGTGCTGGCGGTGCGTCCGTTTGCGCGCCAGGGTTCCAATGCCTGGCTGATGTCCACCGTGGCGCTGGGCATCGTGCTGGACAACCTGGTCCTGCACACCTTCGGCAAGGAGCCGCGCAGCCTGCCGTCGCCGCTGGCGCTGTCGTCGATCGAACTGGGCGGCGTGGGGCTGGGCGTGTATCCGCTGCACCTGCTGATCCCGGCCATCGGCCTGGTCCTGGCGGCGCTGCTGCATACGGTGCTGCGGCACACCCGCTGGGGCAAGGCGCTGCTGGCGGTGGTGCAGAACCGTGATGCGGCGCGACTGATGGGCATCCCGATCACGCGTGCCATTGCCGCCGCCTACGCCATCTCGACCGTGCTGGCGGGTGTGGCCGGCGTGCTCATTGCGCCGCTCTTCAACGTCAACGCCGACATGGGCACGCTGTTTGGCCTGAAGGCCTTCGCCGTGGCCATCCTCGGTGGCATCACCAGCGCCTGGGGCGTGATGATCGCCGGCCTGCTGTTCGGCATGGCCGAGGCGCTGGTCACGGCCACGCTGGGTTCCGGCTATACCCAGATGATCAGCTTCGGGCTGGTGATCGTGGTGCTGGCTCTCCGTCCCAATGGCCTGTTTGGCCGCGCACAGGTGAACAAGGTATGAACCGTCTTCCGCATTCCATTACCCGCACGCTGCACGCTGGCACCGCTCCGGTGGCGGCAGCGCGCAGTCCCCTCAGGCTGGGCCTGGGGACGCCCGCTGCGCTGGGCATGTGCGCACTGGGCCTGATCGCCGTGGCTACCCTGGCCCTGTCGGTGAACAGCTACTACGTCTTCGTGCTGGCCGGCATTGCGCTGATGGCCATCGTCGGCATCGGCCTCAATGTGTTGATCGGCCTGACCGGGCAGGTCTCCTTCGGTCACGTCGGCTTCTATGCCGTGGGCGCCTATACGGTGGCCATCCTCACCACCCGGGCCGGCTTGTCGTTCTGGCTGGCCTGGCCGCTGGCAGCGGTGGTGGCGGGCGCCCTGGGGGTGCTGCTGGCCTTGCCGGCCCTGCGCGTGAAGGGGCCTTACCTGGCCATGATCACCATTGCCTTCAGCTTCATCATCCAGCACGCCATCATCGAATGGCGCGACGTCACCGGCGGCCAGAACGGCATCATGGGCCTGGTGGCGCCCTCGGTGGCCGGTTTGCAGGGCGAGCGTGCCATCGCCATCCTGGCCCTGGCGAGCATGGCCGTGGTGCTGGCCGGCTATTGCTGGCTGGCGCGTGGCAGCTGGGGCGCGGCCATGCGTGCGGTGCGCGACAGCGAGACCGCCGCCGAGTCGATCGGCATCAATCCGCTGGTGGTCAAGACCGTTGCCTTCGCCGTCTCGGCCGCGCTGGCGGGGCTGGCCGGCGGCCTGTTCGCGCCGCTGTCGGGTCTGGTGACGCCGGACACCTTCAGCTTCATGCAATCCATCCTCTTTGTCCTGGTGGTGGTGCTGGGCGGCTCCGGTTCCATCCTGGGGCCGCTGATTGGCGCCGTGATCGTGGGCGCCTTGCCCGAACTGTTGGCCAGCCTGGAAGACTATCGCCTGCTCTTCTTCGGTGCCTTGCTCCTGCTGGTGCTGTGGATTGCGCCCGATGGCGTGACCGGCTTGCTCTCACGAGGGCTGGCGCGTTGGCGCAAGCCGGTGACGGACTTGCCGTCGGGCGTCTCGGAGGACGCCCAAGCGCGCGAAGACGCCTTGCCGCAGCGCGCCCGTCGCAGCCTGTCGGTCGAGGGACTGACGATGGTCTTCGGCGGCGTGCGGGCGGTCAGCGAGCTCGGCTTTGCCGTGCCGGGGGCGGCCGTCACCAGCCTGATCGGCCCCAATGGCGCGGGCAAGACCACGGCGCTGAACATGCTCTCGGGCTTCTATCGCCCCAGCGCCGGTCGTTTCGCCCTGGGCGGGACGGAACTGGCGGGATTGCCGGCCTTTCGCATCGCCCGTCATGGCGTGGCCCGTACCTACCAGACCTCGCAACTGTTCGGCAGCCTGACGGTGGCCGACAACGTGGCGCTGGCCTGTAGCCGGGGCCGCCTGGGAGCGCTGCTGTCGGCGCGCGGTTTCGTCGCGCCCGCCGTGCGCGAGCGCAGCCGTCGTCTGCTGGACTATTGCGGTTATCGCGGCGCGAGCGACATTGCGGCGGCCGACCTGGCCCACGTTGATCGCCGCCTGGTAGAGATCGCGCGGGCGCTGGCCGCCGATCCCGATGTGCTGCTGCTGGATGAACCGGCCGCCGGTCTCTCCCGCGAGGACAAGACCCGGCTGGCGCAACTGTTGACGCGCATCGCCGCCAGCGGCATCAGCGTGGTGGTGGTCGAGCATGACATGGAACTGGTGATGCAGATCTCCAGCCGCATCGTCGTGCTCGATGCCGGTCAGCGACTGGCGATCGGTACGCCCCAGGAAGTGCAGAACGATCCGGCGGTGCGCAAGGCCTATCTGGGTGAAGGGGCAGAGCAGGCGCCGGTGGCCACCCGCACACCGGTGGCGGGCGCGGCCGAATTGCTGGGCGTGGGCGAGCTGGTCACCGGCTACGGTGCCGAACCGGTCCTGCATGGCATCAACCTGCAGGTCAGGCAGGGCGAGATGATTGCGCTGCTGGGGGCCAACGGCGCCGGCAAGTCCACGCTCATGCGTGCCCTCGCCGGGCTGCACCGGCCGGTGCAGGGCGGCATCCATGTCGATGGCGTGAACCTCATGCACCTGCGCGCCGAGCAGATCGTGCGCCAGGGTGTGGTGCTGGTGCCGGAAGGACGACAGGTCTTCCCGGAACTGTCGGTGCTGGACAATATCCGCCTGGGCGCGTTTCTTTATCCACAGGACGTGGAGACGCGCGTGCAAGAGATGCTGGGACGCTTCCCGCGCCTGCGCGAGCGATTGCATCATCGCGCCGGCCTGCTCTCGGGTGGCGAGCAGCAGATGCTGGCCATCGCGCGCGCGCTGATGACGCGACCGCGTGTGCTGTTGCTGGACGAACCCTCGCTGGGCCTGGCGCCAAAGGTGATCGCCGAGCTCTTCGCCGCGCTGGACCAGTTGCGCCGCGAGAACATGACCATCGTGCTGGTGGACCAGATGGCCGCGCTGGCGCTGTCGCTGGCCGACCGTGCCTATGTGATCGAAGGCGGGCGCGTGGTCGCGCAGGGCAGTGCCGCCGAGATCGCCGCCAATGACGCATTGGCCCGGGCCTACCTGGGCGCACACTGAGGAGCCGCACATGGAACCGACCACGCCCTTCGACATCAACCTGCCTGACGTACTGGCCGAAGTTCGCCATGCCTTCGAGCGTTACGAAGTCGCACTGACCACGAATCAGGTGGAGGTGCTGGACGAACTCTTCCTCGACGGACCGCACACGCTGCGTTATGGCGCCACCGAAAACCTGATGGGTTTTGATGCGATCCGCGCCTTCCGTCAGGGACGCTCTCCCAAGAACCTGGAGCGCCGCCTGCACCACACCGTCATCACCAGCTATGGCCGGGACTATGCCGTGGCCAATACCGAGTTCACACGGGAGGGCGAGCCACGCATCGGGCGCCAGAGCCATACCTGGCTGCGCCTGCCGCAAGGCTGGCGCATCGTGGCAGCGCACGTATCGTGGATGGATGATGGTTTTTGATGGTCGCCTGAAAGCGGCTCCATCCGCAGGTATCATCCCAGCACCCATCACAAGACAAAAATCATCAGGAGTCATTCATGTTGTATAGCAAGACCTGCCTGGGCGGAATGGTCAGCGCCCCCCATCACCTGGCCGCGCAAGCCGGCGCCCAGATCCTGCGCGAAGGCGGCAACGCGGTGGAAGCCATGGTGGCTGCCGCCGCCACCATCGCGGTGGTGTACCCGCACATGAACGGCATCGGCGGCGATGGCTTCTGGCTCATCAGCGAGCCGGGCCGCGAACCGGTGGCCATTCGCGCCTGTGGTCCGTCGGCAGCGCTGGCGACACGCGACTTCTATGCCGCGCATGGCCATGGCGCCATCCCCACCCGGGGACCGCATGCGGCATTGACGGTGGCCGGTGCCGTTGGCGGCTGGGCGGCGGCGCTCAGGCACGCACAAGGCTTCGGTCGCGCGTTGCCGCTGCCGGTGTTGCTGGCCGATGCCATCACCCACGCCAGGCGCGGCGTGCCGATCACGCGCTCGCAGCATGAATTGACCCGTGACAAGTGGGACGAACTGAAAGACCAGCCCGGCTTCGCCGCCACCTATGCGGCCCAGGGCATCCCCGCGCAGGGCGCGGTGCTCAAGCAGGCCGCGCTGGCGGCCAGCCTGACGCGCCTGGCCGAGGCCGGGCTGGACGACTTCTATCGCGGCGACCTGGCCGCAACCCTGGCCGCAGGTCTGGAAGCGGCGGGCAGCCCCTTGCGGCGCAGCGACCTGGAAGCCTTCCATGCCCAGCAGGTGCAGCCGCTGATGGTGCAGTTGCGCTCGGGCCGCGTCTACAACCTGCCGCCGCCGACCCAGGGCGTCTCGGCGCTGATGATCCTGGGCCTGTTCGATCGTCTGGGCGTGAGCCAGGGCGAGGGCTTCGATCACATCCACGGCCTGGTGGAAGCCACCAAGCGCGCCTTCATCCTGCGCAACCGCCACGTCACCGATCCGGCCCACATGCGCGTGGAGGCCGCCGACTGGCTGCTGGCCGAGGCGCTGCAGCAGGAGGCTGCCCACATCGACATGCAGCGGGCCGCCCCCTGGCCGCATCCGGCCAAGCCGGGCGACACCATCTGGATGGGCGCGGCCGATGCCCAGGGGCGGGTGGTCAGCTACATCCAGAGCATCTTCTGGGAGTTCGGCAGTGGCGTGGTGCTGCCCGATACCGGCATCGTCTGGCAGAACCGTGGCGCCAGCTTCACCCTCGACGATGGCGCCAACCAGTTGCAACCGGGCAAGCTGCCCTTCCATACCCTCAATCCCTCGCTGGCCCGCCTGGACGACGGCCGTACCCTGGCCTACGGCACCATGGGCGGCGAAGGCCAGCCGCAGACGCAGGCAGCGGTCTTCACCCGCCATGTGCTGTTCGGCCAGAACCTGCAGGCCGCCGTGAGCGCGCCGCGCTGGCTGCTGGGACGGACCTGGGGCGATGTCTCCACCAACCTCAAGCTGGAAGGCCGGATCCCCGAGGCCACCGTCGAGGCCCTGCGCCGTGCCGGCCACGATGTGCAGGTGGTGGACGACTACACCGACATGATGGGTCACGCCGGGGCGGTGTGCGTGCATCCGGATGGTGTCATCGAAGGCGCGACCGATCCGCGTGCCGATGGAGTCTGCGCGACGGTGTAGGCAGGGCGCTGGTCAGGCAGGGACAAAAGAACGGCGGGGGATCCAGAATCACTCGCCGTTCTTTTTTCTCGCAATACGGGAATTATGTTCGGACTCTCTATCAGGACTCTGAACAGATGTGCAACATCGTCGACAATTGTGCGAAGAATTCGTGATTTTCTTTTGCTATGGCAAAAAATATCTCGTGGTTTTTCGGGAAAGTCGATGAAAAACCATAGGTGTTCTGGCAAGATGCCGAGTTACCTACACGGTTCACAGGGGAGCCGTCATGCATCCAGCCGTATTGCTGCACTTTGTCTGAATTGATTAAGAAAAAAAGCCCATCGCCGCCGAATCTGTTGTCCCTGATTACGCTGGGGGTGGTTATTACCGTGCTCATCACGACCGTGTCGGTGCTGATCCTGGTGGATCAGTTCACCCGCGGTTACGCACGTGCCGAGGTCGAGACCCGTCTCAAGCAGCTGGCCTGGCAGATGCAGGATGCGCTGGAGCGCGGCATGGCCGAGCGCGAGATCGACATGCGCCTGCTGGTGGCCCGTCCCTCGGTGCGCGCCGCCAAGGACCTGGACCGGGTGCGCCGCGTACTCAATGAACTGCAGACCAACGTCCCCCATTACGCGTGGATCGGCATGGCGCGTCCCGACGGGACCGTGCTGGTCGCCACCAATGGCTTGCTGGAAGGACAGAGCGTCGCCGAGCGACCCTGGTTCAAGGGCGGGCAGAAGGACGCTTACTCGGCCGACTATCACCCGGCCATCCTGCTGGAAAAGAAGCTGCCGGTGCAGGCCGAGCCCTGGCGCTTCGTCGACATCGCCGCACCGGTGCTGGACATGGAAGGGCGCTATATCGGTGTGATGGGCATGCACCTGTCCTGGGGCTGGGCGCGCGAGATTGCTGCCAAGCTGCTCGATCCGACCGGCAACCGCTACGACGTGGAAGTGCTGATCGTGCGTTCCGATGGCGTCGTGCTGCTGGGCCCCAAGGGTCTGGAAGAGACGGTCATCAATACCGAGAGCTTCCGCGCCTCGCAGAGCGCCGGCACCGGCGGCTCGACGGTGGAGACCTGGCCGGATGGACGGCGCTACATGGCCGGCTATTCGCGCACCGGGCAGGATTCGGGCATGAAGCTCAAGTGGAGCGTCATCGTGCGCCAGCCCGAGACGGTGGCGCTGGAAGCCTTCCGCGACCTGGAGCGCCGCGTCATCCTGGTGGGTGCGCTGACCGGGGCGGTGCTGGTGATCCTGGCCTTCGTCCTGACGCGACGCCTGGTGGCCCCCATCAATGCGCTCTCGGCGGCCCTGGAGCAGCGTGCCTCCGGCCTGCATGAAGTGACGATCCCGCTGGTCAACAGCTATCGCGAAATCCAGCTCCTCTCCGCCACCCTGGTCAGCATGGTCGAGCGCGAGGAGAGTTACCTGCGTGAATTGCGTTCGCTCAACGAAAGCCTGGAGCATCGCGTCGCCGAGCGCACCAGCCGCCTGCACGAGACCGCCACGGCGCTGCAGCAGTCCCTGGACAAGCAGCAGGCCAACCAGATCCAGCTGGAAGAAAGCGCGGCCGAATTGCGCGCCATCCTGGAAAACGCCCAGGATGCCTTCATCGCCGCCGACGAACACGGCCATGTGGTGGAGTGGAACCGCCAGGCCGAGCTGCTGCTGGGCTGGCCGCGCGGCGAGGCCATGGGACGCGACATGGCCGGCCTGATCATCCCGCCCGACATGCGTGCTGCGCACCATCGTGGCATGGAACAGTTCCTCAAGGATGGCACCAGCGTGGTCATCAACAACCGTATCGAGTTGCAGGCCCTGCACCGCGACGGCCACGAACTGCCCGTCGAGATCACCGTCGGCCACGTCAAGCGCCAGAGCGGCCACCTGTTCATCGCCTTCCTGCACGACATCACCGAGCGCCTGGCCTTCCGCGACCAGATGCGCGAGCTGGCCCTGACCGATGTGCTGACCAGCCTGCCCAACCGTCGTGCCTTCAGCGACCGCCTGCCCGAAGGCATGATGCGCGCGCGCCGCGCCCACCAGTTGCTGGCGTTGTTCTTCATGGACATCGATGGCTTCAAGGCCATCAATGACCGCTATGGGCATGAAGCCGGTGACGAATTGCTGGTCGAGTTCGCGCGGCGCCTGCAAGCTTCGGTTCGCGATGTCGATACCGTGGCGCGCCTGGCCGGCGACGAATTCGTGGTGATCCTGGAAAACCTGCACTACCAGTCCGATGCCCTGATGGTGGCCGAGAAGATCCTCCATACCATCCGCGAACCCTTCCAGTTGACGCACTCTACCGTCAACGTCTCCAGCAGTATCGGCGTGGCCGTCTACCTGCCCGACCAGGATGGCGAGATCGGGCCGGAAGAACTGCTCTCCATGGCCGACAAGGCCATGTACGCCGCCAAGCGCCTGGGCAAGAACCGCATCGAGCTGGGCAAGGTCACCGACGCCTGAGACGATTCGTCTCGCGGTGGCGCAGCCGGTGCATCGTTTACGTCCCGCGTTTACGTCTTGTTTACACCCCCTCCCCATAGTTTTATCCAGATTTAACGCCGCGCCCTCTATCGTTTGACCGTCTCCGCATCCGTCCCCGGAGCGGAACGAACAACGTCAACAATGGAGTGGGAAATGTGGCAAACGGACTTTCTCTATATGGGCATGCTGCTCTTGTGCGGCATCGCCATGTGGGCCTTCATCGCCCTGTGCAGCCGCCTGGAGCGGCAGGAAGGCGAAAAGAAATGAACCTCATGTATCTGCTGGGCCTGGTCGTCTCGATCGCCCTGTTGCTGTACCTCGTGTACGCGCTGATCAAGCCGGAGGATTTCTGACATGGACGGCAACAACACTTTCCAGCTCGGCCTGTTCCTGGTCGTGCTGCTGGTGCTCTCGCTCCCGCTGGGCTGGTACATGGCCCGCGTGATGGAGGGCAAGTCGCGCGTGAACCGTTTCTTTGGCGGTATCGAGCGCATCTTCTATCGCCTCTGCGGCATCAGCGGCGAGGCCGAGATGGACTGGAAGCAGTACGCCATCGCGGCACTGCTGTTCAACTTCATCGGCCTGGTCTGTACCTACCTGATCCAGCGCGCCCAGCAATGGCTGCCGCTCAATCCGCAGGGCCTGCCCAACGTCAGCGCCGACTCCTCGTTCAACACTGCCATCAGCTTCGTGGCCAATACCAACTGGCAAGGCTATGTCGGTGAATCGACCATGAGCTACCTGAGCCAGATGGCGGCGCTGGCGGTGCAGAACTTCTTCTCGGCGGCCACCGGCATTGCCATCGCCTTCGCGCTCATCCGCGGCTTCGCTCGCCACAGCAGCAAGGGCATCGGCAACTTCTGGGTCGACATGACGCGCAGCTCGCTCTATGTGCTGCTGCCGCTGTCGGTGATCTTTGCGCTGGTACTGGTGCAGCAGGGCAGCATCCAGAACTTCCGTCCCTACCAGGACGTGAAGACGCTGGAGGTGACCAACTACACCATTCCCAAGCTCGATGCCGCCGGCCAGCCCCTGAAGGATGCCAAGGGCGAACCCATCACCGAAGCCCAGAGCACCGATCGCCAGACCCTGCCGATGGGTCCGGTGGCCTCGCAGGAAGCCATCAAGATGCTGGGTACCAATGGTGGTGGTTTCTTCAACGCCAATTCGGCCCACCCCTATGAGAACCCGACGCCGCTGACCAACTTCCTGCAGATGCTGGCCATCCTGATCATCCCGGCGGCGCTGTGCACCAGCTTCGGCATGCTGGTCGGTGACCGTCGCCAGGGCTGGGCGATCCTGGCCTCGATGACCATCCTCTTCGTGGTGATGGCGGCGACGCTGCTGTACTTCGAGTCGCAACCCAATCCCATGCTGGCCTCGCTGCATGCGTCCGGTCCCGGCATGATGGAAGGCAAGGAAACCCGCTTCGGCATCACCGCCTCGGCACTCTTTGCCACCGTCACCACGGCGGCCTCATGCGGTGCGGTCAATGCCATGCATGACTCGCTCTCGCCCATGGGCGGCCTGGTGCCGATGCTGCAGATGCAGCTGGGCGAGGTGGTCTATGGCGGTGTCGGCGCGGGCCTGTACGGCATGCTGATCTTCGCGGTGCTGGCGGTGTTCATCGCCGGTCTCATGATCGGTCGCACTCCTGAATACCTGGGCAAGAAGATCGGCGTGTTCGACATGAAGATGATGTCCATCGCCATCCTGATGACACCGGCCCTGGTGCTGATCTTCACCGCCATCTCGGTGATGGTCGAGAGCGGCCTGGCCGGCATCGCCAACCCGGGTGCGCATGGCTTCTCGGAAATCCTGTACGCCTTCAGCTCGGCCGCCAACAACAACGGCAGCGCCTTCGCCGGCCTGTCGGCCAATACGCCCTACTACAACATCACCACCGGCATTGCCATGTGGCTGGGTCGCTTCGGCATCATCGTGCCGGTGCTGGCCATGGCCGGTTCGCTGGCGGGCAAGAAGCGCCTGGCCGCTACCTCCGGCACCCTGCCCACGCATGGCCCGCTGTTCGTGGCGCTGCTGATCGGCGCGGTGATTTTGGTGGGTGCCTTGACCTACGTCCCCGCCCTGGCCCTGGGCCCGGTGGTGGAACACCTGCAGATGATGGCGATGTAATTGAATGATGGATTCCATCGCCGCCCGCTGTGGCGCGGCGATGGAGCAACCCGCAATGGAAACCGACATGACTACCCCTTCCAGCAATATCCCGTCAGCTCCCCGCAATGCGGCGGACGACCTGACTCCCCCGGCCGCCCAGACCGCGCGCTGGATGTTCGATCCCAAGATCGTCAAGCCGGCCCTGGCCGACTCCTTCCGCAAGCTCTCGCCGCGCGTGCAGTGGCGCAATCCGGTGATGTTCGTGGTCTATCTCGGCAGTATCCTGACCACGCTGCTGTTCATCCAGGCACTGGTGGGCAAGGGCGAGGCGCCGGCCGGCTTCATCTTCGCGGTGGCCGCGTGGCTGTGGTTCACGGTGCTCTTCGCCAACTTCGCCGAAGCGCTGGCCGAGGGCCGCAGCAAGGCCCAGGCCGCCGCCCTGCGCGGCGTCAAGAAGAGCGTGATGGCCAAGAAGCTGCGTCGCGCCGATCACGTGCGCGGTGATGGCATGAACATCACCGCCAGCCAGTGCGACATGGTCGAGGGCGGCACCTTGCGCAAGGGCGACCTGGTCCTGATCGAAGCCGGCGATACGGTGCCTGCCGACGGTGACGTCATCGAAGGCGTCGCCACCGTGGACGAGAGCGCCATCACCGGCGAATCGGCCCCGGTGATCCGCGAATCGGGTGGTGACTTCTCGGCCGTCACTGGCGGCACCCGCGTGCTGTCGGACTGGATCGTGGTGCGCGTTTCGGTGAACCCCGGCGAAGCCTTCCTGGACCGCATGATCGCCATGGTCGAGGGCGCACGTCGCCAGAAGACCCCCAACGAACTGGCCCTGACGCTGCTGCTGGTGGCCTTGACGCTGGTGTTCCTGCTGGTCACGGTGACGCTGCTGCCGTTCTCGCTGTTCTCGGTCACCGCCGCCGGTGCCGGTGCGCCGGTATCGGTGACGGCCCTGATCGCCCTGCTGGTGTGCCTGATCCCGACCACCATCGGCGGCCTGCTCTCGGCCATCGGCGTGGCCGGCATGAGCCGCATGATGCAGGCCAACGTGATCGCCACCTCCGGCCGTGCGGTCGAGGCCGCCGGTGACGTCGACGTGCTGCTGCTGGACAAGACCGGCACCATCACCCTGGGCAATCGCCAGGCCTCGTCCTTCCTGCCGGCGCCCGGCGTGTCCGAGCGCGAACTGGCCGACGTCGCCCAACTGGCTTCGCTGGCTGATGAAACCCCGGAAGGCCGCAGCATCGTGGTGCTGGCCAAGAACCGCTTCAACCTGCGTGAGCGCGAGATGGCCGGCCTGGGTGCGGAATTCATCCCGTTCTCGGCCCAGACCCGTGTTTCGGGGATCGACCTGGCCAATCGCCGCATCCGCAAGGGCTCGGCCGATGCCATCCGCAAGCTGGTGCGCTCGGCCGACCAGCGCCTGCCGTCCCAGGTGGAGAACGATATCGACGCCATCGCCCGCCGTGGCGGTACGCCCCTGGTGGTCATCGAGTGGCATGCCGAGGCCGCCGTCATCAACAATGGCGCGCCCCTGCGCATCCTGGGCACGGTGGAGTTGAAGGACATCGTCAAGGGCGGCATCAAGGAGCGTTTCGGCGAGCTGCGTCGCATGGGCATCAAGACCATCATGATCACCGGCGACAACCGCCTGACGGCCGCCGCGATCGCCGCCGAAGCCGGTGTCGATGACTTCCTCGCCGAAGCTACGCCCGAGCAGAAGCTGGCCCTGATCCGCCAGCACCAGGCCGAGGGCAAGCTGGTGGCGATGACCGGTGACGGTACCAACGACGCTCCCGCGCTGGCCCAGGCCGATGTGGCCGTGGCCATGAACAGCGGCACCCAGGCCGCCAAGGAAGCCGGCAACATGGTCGACCTGGATTCCAATCCGACCAAGCTGATCGAGATCGTCGAGATCGGCAAGCAGATGCTGATGACGCGCGGCAGCCTCACCACCTTCAGTATCGCCAATGACGTGGCCAAGTACTTTGCCATCATCCCGGCCATGTTCGCGGCCAGCTATCCGCAGCTGGGTGCGCTGGATGTGATGCACCTGGCCAGCCCCAGCTCGGCCATCATGTCGGCGGTGATCTTCAATGCGCTGGTGATCGTGGCACTGATTCCGCTGGCCCTGCGCGGCGTGCGCTATCGCGCACTGGGTGCGGCCGTGCTGCTGCGTCGCAACCTGCTGATCTATGGCCTGGGCGGCCTGCTGGTGCCCTTCGTGGGCATCAAGCTGATCGACATGCTGCTGGCCGCCTTTGGCCTGGTCTGAACTTCTTACGCAAGGATTGCATCATGAAAACCTCGACTTCCAACCCGCTGCGCCCCGCGCTGATGCTGTTCATCCTGCTGGGGGTATTGCTGGGTGGCGTGTATCCGCTGGCCGTGACCGGCCTGGCCCAGAGCTTCTTCCCCAAGCAGGCCAATGGCAGCCTGATCGAACGCAAGGGCGAGCTGGTCGGCTCCGAACTGATCGGCCAGAACTTCACCAGCCCGGCGTATTTCTGGGGCCGTCCGTCGGCCGCCGGCACCTTCCCCAATAACGGCATGGCCTCCGGTGGCAGCAACCTGGGCCCGACCAATCCGGCCCTGAAGAAGGCCGCCGAGGATCGCGCCAAGTCCTTGCAGGACGCCGATCCCGCCAACAAGGGCGCCATTCCCATCGATCTGCTGACGGCCTCGGCCAGTGGTCTGGATCCGCACATCAGCCCCGCCGCCGCCGACTATCAGGCCGCCCGCGTGGCCCGCGAGCGTGGCGTGAGCGTGGACCAGGTCAGGGCCCTGATCCGGGGCAACAGCGAAACCCCGCAGTGGGGCCTGTTCGGCGAGCCGCGCGTCAATGTGCTCAAGCTGAACCTGGCGCTGGATGTGGCCGCGCCTCAGGTCAAGCAGGCCCAGAGCCAGTAGATCTCCGCCTCTCCAGGCCTGGCCGGTGGCACGCTGATCCCGTGCCGCCGGCTTTTTGCCACTACAATGCCTCATCACTGATACCCGTCCCATGAATACCCGCCCCGATCCCGACGACCTGCTGGAACGCGTGATGCGCGATGAAGAGCGCCAGGCGCGTGGCCGCCTGAAGATCTTCTTCGGTTTCTCGGCCGGCGTGGGCAAGACCTTTGCCATGCTGGAGGCGGCCCAGGCGCTGGCTGCGCAGGGCATTGACGTGGTTGCCGGCGTGGTCGAGACCCACGGCCGCGCCGAGACCGAGGCGCAACTGGCCGGCATCGCCCGCCTGCCCATGCGCATGGTGGCCTACCGCAACCGCCAGTTACCCGAGTTCGACCTGGATGCGGCGCTGGAGCGCAAGCCGGGCGTGATCCTGGTGGATGAACTGGCGCATTCCAACGTACCCGGTTCGCGCCACGCCAAGCGCTGGCAGGATATCGACGAGCTGCTGCGCGCCGGCATCGATGTCTATACTACTTTGAACGTGCAGCACATCGAGAGCCTCAACGACGTGGTCGGCCAGATCACCGGCATCCGCGTCTTCGAGACCGTGCCCGACCATGTCTTCGACGAAGCCGATGACGTCAAGCTGGTCGATATCCCGCCCGACGAACTGCTGACCCGCCTGAAGGAAGGCAAGGTCTACCTGCCGCAACAGGCCGAAAAGGCCGGGCGCAACTTCTTCCGCAAGGGCAACCTGATCGCCTTGCGCGAGATCGCCCTGCGCCGCACCGCTGACCGGGTCGATGCCGACATGCGGCAATACCGCGCCGACCGTTCCATCGCCCAGTTGTGGCAGGCGCGCGAGCGCATCGTGGTGGCCGTGGGCAGCGGCGCCGGCGAGGAACGGCTGATCCGCGAAGCGGCACGGCTGGCCGCCAAGCTGCAGGCAGAATGGCTGGCGGTCCACGTGGACCTGCCGCGCGACCGCCAGGCCATGTCCGCGCGCGAGCGTGTGGTGGGCTACCTGAAACTGGCGCAATCGCTGGGTGCGGAAACGGCCAGCATCAGCGGCGAGGACCTGTCTGCCGCGCTGCTGCAATTCGCCCGCAGCCGCAATGCCGGCAAGCTGGTGATTGGCCAGCAGGTGGGCGGCTTGCGACGCCTGTGGCGCTGGCCGCGCGGTACGCTGGCCCAGCGCATCGCCGGTTCCGGCGAAGAGATCGACCTCTACACGGTGGCGCGCAGCCGCTCGGCACGCATCAACGAGGACCGTGCCGCCGATAGCGCCGCCAGCGCTGCCGAAGCCTTGCTCACGCGCCGCCGTCGTACGCGCGGCACGCTGTGGGCGGTGGCCAGCTGTGCCGTTACCACGGGCCTGGCCTTCGTGCTGGATGGCAAGCTGCATCCGGCCAATGTCATCATGCTCTACCTGGTGGGCGTGATGCTGGTGGCCATGCGCTACGGGCGGTCGGCATCGGCGCTGGTGTCGGTGCTGTCGGTGCTGTCCTTCGATTTCTTCTTCGTCGACCCGCGCTTCTCCATCACGGTATCGGACGTACAGTATCTGCTGACCCTGGCGGTGATGCTGGCGGTGTCGCTGTTCATCAGTTCTCTGACCTCGCGCCTGCGCCGCCAGGCCAGCGTGGCCATGCAGCGCGAGGCGCGTGCGGCCAACCTGTACATGCTGGGCAAGGAATTGTCGGCCCTCTTGACGCTGGACCAGATCCTGGAAATCGGCCGCCGTCACCTGGCCGCCGTGTTCGGTGCGCGCATCGCCTTCTTCCTGCCCGACAGCGCCGACCAGTTGCGCCAGGCCGAGCCCGAGCAGGAGGGCAGCGGCGCCCACGTCCTGAGGAGCGTCGATGCCGGGGTGGCCCAGTGGGTCTACGACAACGGCCAGGCCGCCGGCAAGGGCACGGCCACGCTGCCCTCGGCGGCGGCGCTATACCTGCCGCTGACGGCCACCATGCGCACGCGCGGCGTGCTGGCCTTCGCCATCGAGGCGCCCAGCGAAGAGGAGCGGCAACTGGCCGCGGCCCAGCTGGCCCTGCCGGAGAACCGCCAGATGCTGGAGATCTTCTGCTCGCAGATCGCCATGGCCATCGAGCGATTGCACTACGCCGAGGTGGCCCAGGATGCGCTGGTGACGATGGAGTCCGAGCGCCTGCGCAACTCGCTGCTGTCGGCCATCTCGCATGACCTGCGCACGCCGCTGACCTCGCTGGTGGGCAGCGCCGATGTGCTGGCCGCCAATGCCCGGCTGGATGACGATGCCCGTGCCATGGCGCGCACCATCAGCGAACAGTCGCAGAAGATGGTCGGCCTGATGAACAACCTGCTGGACATGGCACGCCTGCAAGCCGGCGTGGTGACCCTGAACCGCCAGTGGAACGCCCTGGAAGAGTTGACCGGATCGGCACTGAGGTTGCTCTCCAAGGCACTGGAAGGGCGCCAGGTCGAGACCCGCATCGCGCCCGACCTGCCGCTGTTGCGGGTCGATGCGGTCCTGCTGGAGCGGGTGCTGGCCAACCTGGTGGAAAACGCCATCAAGTATTCGCCATCCGGCAGTGGCATCGCTATTTCCGCCCATGTCGAGGACAGCGATGGTTCGGCCCAGGTCAAGGTCTGCGTGAGCGACCATGGACGCGGCTTCCCGCCGGCTATGGCGCAGCATGCCTTCGAGAAATTCACGCGTGGCGACAATGAGTCCAGCACGCCGGGCGTGGGCCTGGGGCTGGCGATCTGCCGCGCCATCATCGAGGCGCACCAGGGCAGGATCTGGATTGCGCCGCAGGAAGCCGGGCAGGGCGCCACGGTCTGCTTCACGCTGCCGGTGGAAACACAACCGGCCCTGCCCGAGGAATAAGGAAACATCATGCAAGAACACGCCGGCAACATCGTCTTCATCGAAGACGACCCGCACATTCGCAAGCTGGTCAGGAGCGCGCTGGAACAGGAGGGCTTCATCGTCCACGAAGCCAAGACCGCCCGCGAGGGCGTCACCGAAGCCGGCACCCGCAAGCCGGACCTGATCATCCTCGACCTCGGCCTGCCGGACGGCGATGGCAAGCAGGTCATCACCGAGATCCGCAGCTGGAGCAGCGTGCCCATCGTGATCCTGTCGGCCCGCACGCAGGAGTCCGAGAAGGTCGAGGCGCTCGACGCCGGTGCCGACGACTACCTGGTCAAGCCCTTCGGTATGCCCGAGCTGCTGGCACGCATGCGCGCGCAGTTACGCCGCCATGCGCGGGCCGCCGGGGCCGGGCAATCCAGTGGTCGCTACCGGCTGGGCGAGGTGCTGGTGGACCTGCCGGCGCGCAGCGTCAGCCGCAATGGCCAGTCCGTGCACCTGACCCAGATCGAATACCGCTTGCTGGCGACCCTGCTGCGCGACGCCGGACGCGTCATCACGCACCGGCAATTGCTGGTGGCCGGCTGGGGGCCCTCGCATGCGGAGGATGGACACTACCTGCGCATCTACATGCAAAGGCTGCGCCAGAAGCTGGAGCGCGATGCGGCCCAGCCGGTGCATATCCTCACCGAGATCGGGGTGGGTTACCGGGTTGCCGAGGTCGTGGCGGAGAGTGTGGCTAGCAACGCTTCCTGAGATCGATCAGGGCCAGTCCAGCAGCGGCAGGCTCAGCGCCACCATGGCCACGCAGCCCAGGTTGAGCAGCAGGCGGTGGCGTTTCAGGATGAAGGAGAGCACACCGGCCCCGGCCAGGAACAGCACGAAATTCTGCAGGTACTGTGTGGCGGCGCTGGTCATTGATACGGCGTCGGCTGAGGCGTTGCCGGAGAGCTTCCAGGCGCAGGCCAATGCCGCCAGGACGGCGCAGTTGAAATAGGTATTGAGGGTGGGAAAGCCTTCCTCCAGGTGGTCGGAGATGCTCATGCTGGCGCAACGGTTGTCGCGATAGACTGCCTCCAGCCAGTGGCGTTCGCCGCGCCAGCGATGGAGGGTGGCGCCGTCTTCCTGCTGCTCCTGCGCATGGGGCGCGCCCAGCCGCTTGCTCAGCAATTCAGGCGTGCTGCCCATCCATTCGGCGGTCTGGGCGGCGCGGAAGCGCTGTTCCAGCTGGCGCGCCTTGCGGCGCCGGCCCAGTTGTCGCAGGGCCAGCTGGGCCAGGGCCAGGGAATTGAAGAGATAGATCCATTGCAGGATGGTGGCGTAGTCGGCTTGCATGCGCGGTTCGTGAGGCGATGGGGATGGGCGCATCTTGCCGTCCGCTGCCGCGCTTGTCCAGCATCGCTTGCATGCTCACTGTCGGGAAATGAACCTAAAGATCCCCCCAGATATCGATCTGCCGTCGTATCTCGCCATTGCTGGCGTCGCAGATGAAGAGCACCTCACGCAAGTCCTTGCGCACCACATAGCGGAAATACTGGCGGTCGCTGCGGGCGACGAAATCCTCGCTCTCTATCCTGCCATTGAAGACCTGGGCCACCTGGCGCCGGCAATCGGCGCGATGTTGCAGCGCCTGCCGGGACGGGCCGTAGTCATCCACGGAACGGTACGGCACCACTGCTTGCGTCAGTGGCGCCAGGCTGGCGCAGATCAGGAAGAGCAGCGCCGCCACCAGTACGGTGCGGTAGCGGCGCCGTTGCGCCGTGCGCAGGAACAGATGGCGAGGAGAGAGCGGATGCAGGCGCTCCTGCCCACGTTTCCAGTGAAGTCGGCTACGCATGATGATTGCCCCTCCTTGATGGCCATGTTCCCTGGGCGGGAGCGTCAGAAAGTCTTGTTCAGCGACAGCACCACCTGGCTACGCCCGATGTTCTTGCCGCGGATGGTATAGCCGGCGTCGGACGTATTGCTGCCGGTGTAGGCCAGCCCGAGCACATAGCCGGAGAAGTCGCGGGTGAGGCCCAGCTTCCAGTCGGTATAGGACAGTAGCGACGCGTTCGGACCGGTGTAGTGCTGGCGGCCGAGGTGGGCGATACCGGTGATGCCGGCGAAGAGTTCGTGGGTCAGGCTCAGGTCGGCATAGGTGCTGCCGCTGGTGCCGGCATTGCCGAAGGTATTGCCGGTGCTGTACGAATACTTGAAGGCGATCCACTTGGCATCCAGACCCAGGTAGACCTCGGTGGTGTCGGGCTTGGTCATGCCATCCGGATAGCTGCCCGGATAGGCGTAGTGCAGTACGCCGATATCGCCGTTGAGCCAGTCATTGAAGGTTGGCTTCCAGCCGCCGTAGATGTCCGCTTCCAGGCTGGCCGAGGCAGCCGGGTTGGTGTCGGAGATCCAGCTGATGTTGGAGAGCCAGACACCGGCATAGAGGCCGTTGTCATGGTTGAGATCGAAGCCGCCTTGCAGGGCCGGCTTCTCGTTGGTCTGGGTGGTGCCGCGGAAGACGTACTGGCTGACGATGCCGAGGTTGCCGGTCAGATGCAGGGCGGAGGCGTCGGTGGTGGTGGTGGCAGAGGCCGGGGCTGCTTCCTCGGCCTGGGCCGGGGCCACCACGGCGATGGCCAGCAGGGCGCCGGCGGCGGCCAGCGTGGCCATGCCGGCCAGTTGTGCGTGGCGCAGGCGGCGACGGCCCAGCGGGCCCTGTTGCAGTTCGTCTTGCTGTTCTTGTTGGGTACGGCGGTTCATGCTGGATGCTCCACGGGTTGAGGAGCATCCAGCTTAGGGAAACGGGCGTTTAATCCTGGTAAAACTTTGGGGGAGCGCCGTCAATGGCGCGTAAAAATCCTATGACCAGTCGGGCGGGCGTTTTTCCAGGAAGGCATCGATGCCCTCCATCGCCTCGTCCTCCATGATGTTGCAGGCCATCACCTGTGCCGCCAGGTCGTAGGCCTCGGGCAAGGCCATCTGCAGCTGGCGGTAGAGCATGGCCTTGCCGTGGCGGATCGAGACAGTGGGCTTGCTGCAGATCTCGCGGGCCATGGCCATGACGGCCTCATCCAGTGCCTCGGCCGGGACCACTTGGTTGAGCAGGCCCCAGTCGGCGGCGGTCTGTGCGTCGATGAACTTGCCGGTGACCAGCATTTCGAAGGCGCGCTTGATGGGGATATTGCGCGTGAGCGCCACCGCCGGCGTGGCGCAGAAGAGACCGACATTGATGCCCGAAACCGCAAAGCGCGCATCGGCCGAGGCGATCGCCAGGTCGCAGCTGCCCACCAACTGGCATCCGGCCGCCGTGGCCAGGCCCTGGACCCGGGCAATCACCGGCACCGGCAGCGCCCGCAAGGATTGCATCAGCCTGCTGCAGCGCTGGAACAGCGACTGGTAATACGGTTGCTCGGGGGTGGCACGCATTTCCCTGAGATCGTGGCCGGCACAGAAGGCGCGACCATTGGCCGCCAGGATCACGCAGCGCAGCGTGTCGTCGCGGCCGAGCTCGTCCAGCTGCGCCTGCAAGGCCGCCAGCATGGCTTCGGAGAGGGCATTGAATTGCAGTGGCCGGTTCAGGGTCAGGGTGGTGATGCCCTGCTGGTCGTGTCTTAGCAGGATGTCGCTGTCTGGGGGCATGGCAGGTCTCCGTCCATTCTTGTTATCTGCCAGCGATGGTAGCGCAAGCGGGACAGCCATGCCTGGCGGCCGTTCGTCCTGAGTAGCGGCAACGCCGCGTATCGAAGGCGCACCGACGCAACGCCTTCGATACGGCCCGTTCCGGGCCTACTCAGGTCGAACGGTCAGCGCATGGGCCGTTCGCCTGCCTTGCATGTGGCGCTCAGCCTTGCCGGTAGGGATGGATCTTCTGCCAGTGCTCGGCAATGTCGATGCGGCGGCAGATCCACACCTTGTCATGCGACTGCACGTAGTCGAGGAAGCGCTGCAGGGCGCGGAAGCGGCCCGGGCGGCCCAGCAGGCGGCAGTGCATGCCGATGGAGAGCATCTTGGGGGCTTCCTCGCCTTCTTCGTAGAGTACGTCGAAGCTATCCTTCAGATACTGGTAGAAATGCTCGCTGGTGTTGAAGCCCTGCGGCGTGGCAAAGCGCATGTCGTTGGTGTCCAGCGTGTAGGGCACCACCAGGTGCGGCGCCTTCTTGCCGTCGCTGGTCTGGACGTCGGTCCAGAAGGGCAGGTCGTCGCCGTAGTAGTCGGAGTCATAGGCAAAGCCACCGTGCTCCACCACCAGCTGGCGCGTGTTGGGGGAGTCGCGTCCGGTGTACCAGCCCAGCGGGGCGCTGCCGGTCAGTTCGCGGAAGATCTGTACGGCTTGCTGCATGTGGGCGCGCTCGGTCTCGATATCCATGCTCTGGTAGTGGATCCAGCGCAGGCCGTGGCAGGCGATCTCGTGGCCCAGTTCGATGAAGGCCTGGGTCACGTCCGGCGAGCGCTGCAAGGCCATGGCCACGCCGAAGACGGTCAGCGGCAGGCCACGCTTCTCGAACTCGCGCAGGATGCGCCAGACGCCCGCGCGCGAGCCATATTCGTAGATCGATTCCATCGACATGTGGCGCGCCGGATAGGCCGCCGCACCGACGATTTCGGAGAGGAACTGTTCCGAGGCGGGATCGCCGTGCAGCACGCAGTTCTCACCGCCTTCTTCATAGTTCAGCACGAATTGCAGGGCTACGCGGGCCTGGCCGGGCCAGCGTGCGTGGGGCGGATTGCGGCCGTAGCCGGCCAGGTCGCGAGGGTAGGGTTGTTGCAGGGACATAGCGGGGTCGAGGTTGCTCACAAGGTTGAAACGCAGGGCGCCATGGTGCAGCGCCCTGCCAGGAATCAGAAATCAGGAATCAGGAATCGCTCATCAGGAACAAGGTATCAGGACCGCGCGAAGTCACGCAGCAATCCATGGTAGGCCTTGGGCAGCGGCGGCGCCAGCTCTCCGCGCTTGGCCGTGGCCAGGCCCAGTGCCACCAGCGATTCGGCCAGCTTGACCGCGGCGGTCACGCCATCGATCACGGGCGCGCCGATATCGCGCCCGATGGCCGCGCACAGGTCGGCCATGCCGGCGCAGCCCAGCACGATGGCTTCGGCACCGTCCTCGGCCAGCGCGCGCCGGCATTCGTCGGTGATGCGCGCGCGGGCGTCGGAGGCCGGATTCTCCAGGTCGAGCACGGCGATCTCGCAGGCCCGCACATTGCGGCAGAAGCGCTGCATGCCGTAGCGCTCGGCCAGGTGCCAGGCCATGCCGCTGGTACGTGCCAGCGTGGTGACCACCGAGAACGAGGGCGCAATCAGGCTGGCCATGTGCATGGCGGCTTCGGCAATCCCGATCACCGGTCCGCGCGCCAGTTCGCGGGCGGCCGACAGGCCCGGGTCGCCAAAGCAGGCGATCACATAGGCATCTACCCCCTCACGCTCGCCACGGTCGATTTCCTGCAGCAGGCCGGGGACGGCCAGGGCTTCGTCGTAGTGGCTCTCGATGGAGGCCGGTCCCATCTGCGGGCTCACACCCGTGATCTCGGTGCCGGGGGCCGCAACAGCGCGCGCGCAGGCGGTCATGGCCTCGGTCATCGAGACGGTGGTGTTGGGATTGATCAGCTTGATGCGCATTGCTCGTTCCTTGTTTCCTTGATTGCCTGAATGCCTGATTGCCGGGTCCGTCGTGCTCAGCCCTTGCGTGCAAACATCAGGTAGAACAGCGCACCCAGCGCCGCCCCGATGAACCACGAGAAGTCTGCTGCGCCGCGCAGTTGCGGCAGCATCACGCAGGCCACGCAGACGGCGGCGGCCAGCACCAGTGCCTTGACCGCATCGCGGTTGACGCCGTTGGTGTACCAGTAGCGGCCGTCGGGGCGCATGGTGTAGAGGTCTTCCACCTTGACCTGGCCGCGCTTGATCAGGTAGTAGTCGGCCAGCAGGATGCCATACAGGGGACCGATGAAGCCGCCCAGCACGTCCAGGGTGTAGTGGATCACTTCCGGGTTGCCGAACAGGTTCCAGGGCGTGATGAAGATCGAGGCGGTGGCCGCGATCATGCCGCCGGCGCGCCAGCTGATGCGGCTGGGCGAGAGGTTGGAGAAGTCGAACGCCGCCGAGACGAAGTTGGCCACGATGTTGATGCCGATGGTGGCCGTCAGGAAGGTCAGTGCGCCGATCACCGCGGCGGTGGTGTTGTCGATGCGCGAGACGGTTTCCACCGGGTCGGTGATCAGTTCGCCGAAGACGGCAATGGTGGCCGAGGTGGTCACCACGGTGACGATGGAGAAGGCCAGGAAGTTGACCGGCAAGCCCCAGAAATTGCCGCGCTTCACATCGGCGAAGGTGTGGCAGTAGCGCGAGAAGTCACCGAAGTTGAGCATCGGCCCCGAGAAGTAGGACACCACCAGCGAGATGGCCGTGATCATCACCGACACCGCCGCCCAGCCGCTGTACTTGATCTCGCCCAGGTTCAGGCCGACGTTCTGCCAGCCGGCCTTGAAGATCATCCAGCCGGCCAGGATGAACATGACCACGTAGACGGCGGGACCGGCGAAGTCGATGAACTTCTTGATGGTCTCCATGCCGTTCCAGAACACCAGCGCCTGCAAGACCCACAGCAGCAGGAAGCCGGCCCAGCCCAGCGCCGAGAGCCCGGCGAAGGCGTGCACGTGGACATCGGCATAGGGTTTGAGCTCGGGGAAGAACTTGATGATCACCACCACGAAGGCGGCCGAGGCCAGGTAGGTCTGGATGCCGTACCAAGCCACGGCGATGAGGCCTCGGATCATGGCCGGCACGTTGGCGCCGAGCACGCCGAAGGACAACCGGCTCATCACCGGATAAGGCACGCCATGCGCCTGGCTGGGGCGCGCCACCAGGTTGCACATCAGGTAGACGATGCTGATGCCCACCAGCAACGAGATCAGGACCTGCCAGCTGGTCAGGCCCAGCGCGAACAGGCTGCCGGCGAACACGTAGCCGCCCACGCTGTGGACGTCGGACATCCAGAAGGCAAAGATGTTGTAGGAACCCCAGGTCTGCTGCTTCAGGGGGGCGAGGTCTTCATTGGTCAGGCGCGCGTCGTCGGCGCCGGTGGAATAGCTGCTGGCTGCGGGGGAAGCGTCGATGGTCATGGCCGGTCTCCGTCCTGTGAGGGGTTGGGTGGAACAAAACACGCCCGGCCACAGCCGGGCAGTTCAGCGGACTTCCTGCATGCTCTGCGGCATGTGAGTGGTCGTGCGGATCTTGCGGGAGCCGCGCGACGTGGCCCTGTTTCCAACTTCTGGTACCAATACCTGTTTCCAGTTACCTGGCTTGCATGTCGTGCAAAAGCCAGTGTGCGCGCCGGGCTGCGGGTTACAGTCCCTTGCCGAGCACCGCGCGCAGATCGAATTGATCATCCGCATCCGGCCGTACCCGGTCCTCGCACAAATGCAAGTGATGTGCCATATGCTCCTGGGCGGCTTCGATGTCGCCTTTTTCCAGGGCTTCCAGCACGGTCTCGTGTTCATCGAAGGAGCAGGCGTTGTGGCCCGGCGCCTCCGTTTTTGCGATCATCAGCGTGGTGCGCGAGACCAGCTTGCGCAACGTTTCCACCAGCAGCGCATTGCCCGTCAGCTCGGCCAGCGCCAGGTGGAACTGGGCTGAGAGCCTGATCCAGCGCGGCCGGTCGCCGTTGAGATAGCAGTCGCGCTCTTCTTCCACCATGCGCCGCAGGCCGGCGATCTGGCGCGTGCCGGCCTCCCGGCCCACCTTCTCCAGCACCGCGTGTTCGAGGATGTTGCGCAGCTCGAACATGTCGCGCACCTCGGCATGCGAGGGGCTGGCGATGAAGGCGCCACGATTGGCTTCCAGGTCTACCATGCCCTCCGAGGCCAGGCGCGCCAGTACCTTGCGCACCGTGTGGCGGGCCGTGTCGTAGATCTGGCACAGGGTCTGCTCGGTCAGCTTGGTGCGCGGCGGCAGCCGGTGCTCCATGATGGCGTCGTAGATATCCTGGTACATCCTTTCCTCGACCGCCCCGGTGCTCTCGCGCTCACGCGTGGCGGAGGGGCGTGCGGTTTTGCTGGCTTTGTTCATGATGCTCATGCTCTGGCTATGGATTCCTGTCTGGATGGTCATTGCCGGTCGACAACAAGGCGCATGGATCGTCAACAATCTGAAAATGAATTTGCAACAAAACGGGGCTTATTCTGCACCAAAAAGAATGCCGTGTGTCCCTCTTTGGGTCAGGGATTGCCCCGATTTCGTTGCTGCGACGCAGCGCCGATCAGCCATACGGGCCGGATAGGCCAGCCAGGCGGGTGCTGCATAGCGTAATCTGTCTTCATGAATTGTCGCCAATCCTGTTACCAATCTTTGGCAATAGCGTGTGTGAATGGCCTTTCCTCTCCGCGCGGAATTGCGGACAGGATGGTTGCCAATCGCCTTCGGCGGGTATGCAAGAAACGTGCTTGATCGTGGCGGGCATAAAAAAACGCCCGGCATAGGCCGGGCGTCGGGGGGCTGGCGATGAGGCTGTTGCGGGCGGATCAGTGCGCGGTGGCGTACTGTTCCAGCTCCTGGTGCAGGGTGGCCTTGTCTTCGTCGGACAGGAAACAGGCATCGATGCCATTGCGCGCCAGTTGCAGCACCTGCTCGCGTGACAGGTTCAGGGAGCGTGCCACGGCGTGGTAGTTGGCGTTCATGTAGCCGCCGAAGTAGGCCGGGTCATCGGAATTGACCGTCACGGCCAGGCCGGCGTCGAGCAGGCGCGCCAGGTTGTGCTCGGCCATGTCCTTGACCACGCACAGCTTCAGGTTGGACAGCGGGCACACGGTCAGCGGCGTGCGCTGCTGCGCCAGGCGCTGCATCAGGGCCGGATCTTCCTCGCTGCGCACGCCGTGGTCGATGCGTTCCACATGCAGCACGTCGAGCGCGCCGATGACATAGGCAGCCGGACCTTCCTCGCCGGCATGGGCGACCAGGCGGAAGTCCAGTTCGCGGCAGCGCGCATAGACACGTTCGAACTTCTCGGGCGGGTTGCCGCGCTCGGAGGAGTCCAGGCCGATGCCCAGCCACAGGTCGCTGTACTGCTCGCGCAGCGGCAAGGCCGCCTCCAGGGTGGCGAAGGCGTCTTCCTCGGAGAGGTGGCGCAGGAAGGACATGATCATGACGCTGCCGAAACCATCGCGGCGGCGCGCATCGCGCAGGGCATTGGCGATGCCGGCGAACACGGTGGCCATGGGGATGCCGCGCTCGGTATGGGTCTGCGGATCGAAGAAGATCTCGGTGTGACGCACGTTGTCGGCCTGGGCGCGGGCGATGTAGGCGGCGGTCATGTCGTAGAAGTCCTGCTCGGTACGCAGCACGTTGGCGCCGGCGTAGTACAGGTCGAGGAAGGATTGCAGGTCGCTGAAGTTGTAGGCGGCGCGCAGTTCTTCCACCGAGGCGTAGGGCAACTGGACCTGGTTGCGCTGGGCCAGCGCGAACATCAGTTCGGGCTCCAGCGTCCCTTCAATGTGCAGGTGCAGTTCGGTTTTCGGCATGCCGGCGATGAAACCGTCCAGGGCGGCGCCGCAAGCGGATGGGGAAATGACTGCTGAGTTCATGGAAACGACCCTTCAAAAATGGCAAAAACAGGGAAAAACGGCGGCAGGATGGCGCATCGTGCCAGCATAGCCGCCTCCCGGACCCCGCATTATCACGCAAATCCCATACCCGGCTCCAGCATTGCAGGGCCGGTGCTGAACCTTGGCTGGTTTGTCCTGTCCTCATTAGGGCCTGTGGCCGGCCTGTCCCAAAGGGTGGGAGGAGGGTAAAGATTCGCTGAAATTTCGCCGACCGCTGTCAAGCCATGTTTAAATGCAAAGCTTCTTGGGGGAAATGCATGCGTAAGATGATCAGGGGTTCATTGCAGTGCTTGTTGTCCGTGTCGATGGTGGCGGGCATGACGGCTTGTTCGGTCATGCCCTGGAGCGAGAAGGAGGACCCGACCGTGGTTCCCTACAAGACCATCATGAGCGGGTCGTACCAGGGTTTCCTCAAGAACTGGGATGACCAGCGCCAGCCGGTCTTCTGTGCGCTCATCCGCAGCCGCGACGAATGGGAGCAGTGGATGATGGCGGCCCCGACCCAGGGTGACAAGCGCCCCACCGGTCCGTCGGCCGATCATTTCGAACGCAAGCAATACCTGGTGGTGGCGCGCACGATGTCCGCCCCCGATGCCGCCGAGCGTCCGCATGTCTTCACCCCGCTGTCGGTCCGCCTGCGCGATGGCACGCTGCGACTGAACTACCTCTACCGCGCCCCGGCCTCGGGTGCCTCCTACAGGATCAAGGATTACCTGATGGTGGCCATTCCCAGGGAGCGCTTCACCACCGGGCCGGTGGTGTTCTATGAGAATGATCGCAAGGTGTGCCAGCTGGATCGTTAGTCAGGGCGGCTCGTCTGCTTGGTCATCGCAGATAGGCGTTGCCTGCACAGACGAATGAAAAAAAGGCCGGAGGCGTGTCCACGCTTTCCGGCCTTTTTGTATGACGTGCGAGTTCAAGCCCCCTGCGTCATCCCGATGAACTGCTGCAATTCCGGTGTCTTGGGATTGCCGAACAGTTCTTCCGGCGGGCCGATCTCGTGGACCTTGCCCTGGTGCATGAACACCAGGCGGTTGCAGACCTCGCGGGCGAAGCGCATTTCGTGGGTCACCATCAGCAGCGTCATGCCTTCCTTGGCCAGGCCGCGCATGACGGCCAGCACTTCATTGACCAGTTCCGGATCGAGCGCCGAGGTGATCTCGTCGCACAGCAATGCCTGCGGGTTCATCGACAGCGCGCGGGCAATCGCCACGCGCTGTTGCTGGCCGCCCGAGAGCTGGTCGGGAAAGGCGTCGAACTTGTGACCCAGGCCGACCTTCTCCAGGTTGGCCTTGGCCGTGACCATGGCTTCGGCTTCAGTCACGCCCTTGACGATCATGGGCGCGATCATCACGTTGCGGCCCACCGAGAGGTGCGGGAACAGGTTGAACTGCTGGAAGATCATGCCGACCTTCAGGCGCAGGTTGCGCAGTTCCAGTTCGGTCGCGCCCAGCTTGGCGCCGGCCACGCTGATGTTGCCTTCGTCGATGGTCTCCAGGCCGTTGATGCAGCGCAGGAGGGTGGACTTGCCCGAGCCGCTCTTGCCGATGATGGCGATCACTTCGCCAGGTTCGACGTCCAGGCTGATGCCCTTGAGGACTTCGTTGTCGCCGAAGCGTTTCTTGACGTTATCAATGGCGATGAGCGGCATTGTATTTCCTTTCTAGAGACTGGCTGTACTTGGACAGCGGCCAGCAAAGCACGAAGTAGAAGGCGCCCACGATGGCAAACACCGTGAAGGGGCGGAAGGTGGCGTTGGTGATGACGGTGCCGGCCTTGGACAGTTCGATGAAGCCGATGATGGAGGTCACGGCGGTGGACTTGATGATCTGCACGCCGAAGCCCACGGTCGGTGCAATGGCGATACGGAAAGCCTGCGGCAGCACGATGTAGCGCATCTGCTGGAAGTAACCCATGGCCAGCACCGAGGAGGCTTCCCATTGACCCTTGGGCACGGCCTCGACGCAGCCGCGCCAGATCTCGGCGAGATACGAGGCGCTCCAGCACATCAGCGCCATGCCCGCCGCCAGCCAGGCCGGCACTTCGATGCCGAACAGGGCGATGCCGAAGAAGACCAGGAACAGCTGCATCAGCAGCGGCGTGCCCTGGAACAGCTCGATGTAGAGCCGTGCGATCTGGCGCAGCCAGCCCTGGCGCGAGGTGCGCATGAACAGGATGACCAGGCCCAGCGTGCCGCCGAGCACGAAGGTGACCAGCGACAGGACGATGGTCCAGCGCCAGGCCAGCATCAGGTTGCGGACGATGTCCCAGGTGGTGAAAGAGATCATGCGGTCCTCCGGGCGGTGATGAAGTATTGGCCGATCAGGCGCAGCACCTGGCGCAGCAGGACGGCCAGCACCAGATAGATGAGCGTGGCCACGATATAGGCTTCGAAGGCGCGGAAGTTGCGTCCCTGGATGAAGTTGGCCGCGAACGACAGTTCTTCCACGGCGATCTGCGAGCACACCGCCGACCCCAGCATGACGATGACCACCTGCGAGGACAGCGCTGGCCAGATCTTCTGCAGCGCCGGGCGCAGGATGATGTGGCGGAAGATCTGCATGCGCGACATCGACAGCGATTGCGCTGCCTCGATCTGGCCGCGCGGGATGGCCTGCACGCCGGCGCGGATGATCTCGGTGCTGTAGGCGCCCAGGTTGATCACCATGGCCAGGATGGCAGCCGTGATTTCGCTGATGTGGATCTCCAGCGATGGCAGCCCGAAGAAGATGAAGAACAGCTGCACCAGGAAGGGCGTATTGCGGATGATCTCCACATAGCCGCTGACGATGGGCTTGAGCCAGCCTGGCCCCTGCGAGCGCGCCCAGGCGCCGAAGATGCCCACGGCCACGCCGAGCACGCCGCCGATGGCGATGAGCTCGACGGTCGTCAGCACGCCTTTGACGATGACGTCGCTGTAGTCGAAGGTGGAGAGGAAATCGAATTGATAAGCCATGATGTCGTGTGTGCCCTGCCTTGTACTCCCGGGTTGTCCGCCTGCCCCTGCTGTTGCCGTTGCGATGGTGCGATGTTGCGTTGCTGCGGTCTTGCCTGCTCCGCCTCCCCGGCACCGGGCGGAATCGCGCCGGGGATGCGTTCAAACGTCTTGCCTCGATACGGTGACCGCACCCCGTCTTTTACGGGGATGCGGTGTTATAGCAAATTACAGGCCAGCTGGCAGCGGCAAGCCCAGCCATTTTTGCGAAATGCCGTTCAGGCTGCCATCTTTCTTGGACTCGGCCAGGATCGCGTCGACCTTGTCCTGCAGCTTCTTCTCACCCTTGTTCAGGCCGATGAAGCAGGGCGAATCCTTGATCAGGAACTTGGTTTCCGGCTTCTTGGGCGGGTTCTTGGCGATGATGGCAGCGGCCACCACGTTGCCGGTGGCCACCAGTTGCACCTGGCCCGAGAGGAAGGAGCTGATGGTGCTGTTGTTGTCTTCGTAGCGCTTCACGGTGGCGCTGGCCGGCACGATCTTGGTCAGTTCCAGGTCTTCCACCGAGCCACGGGTCACCGCAATGGTCTTGCCGGCGAGGTCGGCCGCGCCCTTGACGCTCAGGTCAGCCGGGCCGAACACGCCATTGAAGAAGGGCGCATAGGCGGCGGTGAAATCGATGACTTTCTCACGCTCCGGGTTCTTGCCCATGCTGGAGATGACCAGGTCCACCTTCTTGGTGGTCAGGTAGGGAATGCGGTTGGCGCTGGAGACCGGGATCAGCTCCACCTTCACGCCCAGCTTCTTGGCGATCAGGGTGGCCACGTCGATATCCAGGCCTTGCGGCTTGAGGTCGGCATCGACCGAACCAAACGGCGGGAAATCGGCCGGCACCGCCACGCGCAGCGTGCCGTGCTTCTGGATATCGTCCAGGGCGTCGGCGCGGGCAGCCGAAGCGGAGATCATCATGGCGCCGGCCATCAGGCCGAGCAGGAGTTTTGTCAGTTTCATAGCGGTTTCCCTAGGGTTGACGACGTTGATGAGTGGCCCCGTGCTTGCGCCTACAGCGGCCTTTTTCCTGGCTGGCGGACACTGCCGGCATCGTCCACGGCGGTAGGCCGTGATACCGATGCCAGTGCCTGCCGCAGCGGTTCCAACGGATCGCTGCTGCGCACCTGGTTGAGTCCTGACTCCACGTGTTGCAAGTGGGTGTGCATCAGTTGCTCAGCCTGTTCCAGATCGCCGCGTTCCAGCGCCTCGACGATCAGTACATGTTCCGAACACGAATCCTCCGCCTGCTCCGACGACTGGTGCAGCATGGCCGTCAGCGTGGTGCGGGCGGTCAGGTCGCGCAGCGTCTCCGAGAGCAGCGAATTGCCCAGGCATTCGCACAGGCAGACGTGGAAATCCCCCAGCAGGTAGCTGCGGGCACCCACATCGGCACCGGCGATGGCCGCTTCTTCGCGGGCGATGTGCGCGCGCAGCTGGCTGATCGCGCTGGCAGTAACGGGACGTACCCGCGCCTGGCGCAGCAGCCCCAGCTCGATCACCCGGCGTGCCTCGAAGGCTTCGCGGGCCTCGTCGGCGGTGGGCTCGATGACGAACCAGCCACGCCGCGCACTGACCGTGACGATGCCGCGCGCCATCAGCCGCGTCAGCGCCTCGCGCACCTGGGTGCGCGAGACATTGAAGAGATCGGCCAGCTGCTGTTCACCCAGACGCGTTCCCGGGGCCAATTGCTTGGCCAGGATTGCCTCGGTGATGCGCATCGCAATCTGCGACGACGACTTGACGGAAGGATTGGTGCTCATGACCCCTCATCAGCAAGTTGTGTGCCACGCTGATATACAAGATTGGCATACAACATCCGGCGACGATTATTGGCGGCGAGATCCCGCTGTGGCAAGGGTTTTCAAGCGAATGGGAGAGGGCGCAGGCTGATGGCGGCCCGGATGCTGCGCTGCGCTGATACCGGTCGCACCATTGCGGTGGGCATCGTCATGCCTTTCCGGTGCGCCACTGTAGCGCTGTGTCCGCACTTATTTTGTGCAATGCGATGTCGCCGGGCGGTCGATAATGGCGGAACATTAATTCAGCTTATCCAGGTTCAAGATGACTGATTTAATTGTTTAAATTACAATTTTGTGTAAAAGAAACACAAATTCTCATTGAATGAAATTAAAATTTGATACAAATTTTTGACATTCTTCAAGAATAAACGGGGAGCTTGCGTGGGCCGAGGTGGCGCAGAACAACCAGATCAACAAGTCCGGCAAGGGGGGCGCGCCTGGCGTGCAGTCCGTGGCGCGACGGCGGTCATGCTGGCCGCCGTCGCGCTCTTGCTGACTGGCGCGGCGCCGGCCCAGACCGCGTCCGATCCTGCCTTGGCGGGCGCGGCACCGGCACCGGTGTCGGCGGCGTTCTACTACGGCCCCAATCCGCCGCTGGCCGACCTGCAGGCCTTCGACGTGGCGGTGGTGGAGCCGGAGTACGTCAGCAATCCCGCCTCCCGCACCCGCGCAGCGGCCGATGGCGCGCACCAGCTGTTCGCCTATGTCTCGCTGGGCGAGGTGCAGCCCTCGCGTCCCTATTACAAGCAATTGCCTCCCGGCGTGCTCAAGGGCAGCAATGCCGCCTGGGGCAGCCGGGTGATCGACCAGGCTGCACCGGGCTGGCGCGACTTCTTCCTGGACCAGATCGTGGCGCCCCTGTGGGCCCAGGGCTGGCGCGGTTTCTTCCTCGATACGCTGGATTCCTACCAGCTCTTTGCCAAGACCGACGCCGAGCGCGCCGCCCAGACCCAGGCCATGGTCGCCACCCTGCGCGAATTCAAGCGCCGCTATCCGGATGCCAGGCTGATCCTCAATCGCGGCTTCGAGCTCTTGCCCGAGATTGCCCCGCTGACCTATGCGGTGGCCGCCGAATCGCTCTATCGCGGCTATGACGCCGGGCGTCGCAGCTATGGCGCGGTGTCCGACAATGACCGGGCCTGGCTGCAGGGCCAGATGCAGACGGTGCGCCAGCGCTACCAGTTGCCGGTGATCGCCATCGACTACGTCGACCCGGCGCAGCGCGGTGCGCGTGCACTGGCGCGCGAGACGGCGCAGAAGATCGTCGCCGACGGTTTCATCCCCTGGGTGGCCGATGGCGCGCTGATGTCCATTGGCGTGTCCAGCGTCGAACTGGTGCCGCGCAATGTGCTGGTGCTGCTGGACCTGGCCCCGGGCGAGGACTTGCATACCAGCGAAGCGCAGCGCTTCCTGGGCATCCAGTTGAATCACCTCGGCTTGCGCTACGAGTTCCGCGATGTCGGCCGCGAAGGCCTGCCCACCGAACCGCTGGCCGGGCGCTATGCCGGCGTGGTGACCTGGTTCCGCTCCGGCGCCATCCATCAGCAATTGGGGCCGTGGCTGGACAAGCGCATCAAGGAAGGTGTGCCGGTCGCGATCTTCAATGCCTTCGGTTTCCAGATGACCAAGCTCACCGCCGACATGCTGGGCCTGACCAGCTTCGCGGCGCCGACGCCGGACCAGTTGAACGTGGTCCAGGCCGATCCCGTATTGATGGGCTTCGAGACCAAGCCGCGGGTCGACCGCGGCCAGCTGGAGAATGTGCGCCTGGCCGACCCGGCGGCGCCGTCGTTGCTGCGCATGAAGGACAACCGCAACAACCTCTATGACGCCGCCGCCGTTACCCCCTGGGGCGGCTTCGCGCTGGCGCCTTTTGCCACCACCACGGCACCGGTGCTGGATCCGCCGCGCTGGGTGCTGCAACCCATGCTCTTCCTCAAGCAGGCGCTGCGCCTGCCAGACATTCCGGTTCCCGATGTCACCACCGAAGGGGGCCGCCGCATCCAGACCAGCCACCTGGATGGCGATGGCTTCCCCTCCAAGGCTGAATATCCGGGCTCGCCCTTTGCGGTCGAAATCCTGCAACGCGAGATCTGGGACCGCTACCGCTTCCCGGTAACGGTCTCGGTGGTCGAGGGCGAGTTGAGCCCACAGGGTGTCTATCCGCAGTTGTCGGCGCAGACCACGGCGCTGGCGCGCAAGATGTTCATGCTGCCCTACATCGAGCCGGCCAGCCATTCCTTCTCGCACCCCTTCAGCTGGGCCGATGCGATGAACGACACCCACCATGCCGACATCACCCAGATGGATGGCGATGCCTCGCATACCCTGGAGGTGCCCAACTACAAGTTCAACCTGCAGCGCGAGATCAAGGGCTCGATGGACTACATCAACCAGACCCTGCTGCCACCGGGCAAGAAGGCCGAGGTGTTCCTGTGGACCGGCAATTGCGTGCCGCCGCCCGCGGCCATTGCCCAGACCTATCTGGACGGTTACCTCAACATGAATGGCGGTGACACCATGATCACCCGCAGCCGCAATACCTGGACCGACATCGCCGCGCAAGGCATCCGCAAGCAGGGCTGGTACCAGGTGTTCGCGCCCAACCAGGACGAGAACGTCTATACCGGTAACTGGACCGGTCCCTTCTACGGTTTCGAGCGCGCCATCGAAAGCTATGAACTGACCGGCGAGCCGGTGCGCTTCAAGGCCGTCGACATCTACTACCACTTCTATGCCGGCACCAAGCCGGCCTCGGTGGCGGCCCTGCACAAGATTCACCGCTGGGCGCAGGCGCAGCCCTTTACGCGGCTGTACGTGTCGCAGTACATCCGCAAGGTCATCGATTTCGAGAACACCAGTATCGCCCGCACCAGCGATGGCGCCCTGGTCTACCGCACCGGCGCCAACCTGCGCACCTTGCGCATCCCCGAGGGCGCGCCCGACTATGATCTGTCGGTCCCCGGCGTGGCCGGCATCGCACCGGGGCCGGAGGGACGCTACCTGATCACCTCGGCGGCGCAAGTGCGCCTGGCGCCGCGCGCCGCCGAGTCCCGGCCATTGCCGATGCTGCTGGAGGCGGGCGGGCAGGTGAGCGAATTCCGTCGCAGCGTGACCGGCGACAAGGCCGAGCTGCGTTTCACGCTCAGCGCCAATGGCGCATCGACCTTCAGCATCAGCGGTGCGCGCGCCTGTAGCGCCAGCGCCGATGGGGTGGCACTGACCCGAGGCAAAACGCCCAGCATCAGCAGCCAGGCATGGTTCAAGGATTTCTCCGGAAAGTCAGCAGTCCATCAATATGACATCGGCTCCACAAACGCCCAACTCGCGACAACACGGCACCTGGTACTCGTTCAATGCACCTTATGAACGACTGAGGCTGTTCTCGCCCTGGACGATCGCCGGTTTCGCACTGGCGGTCGGGACCGTGTTCGCCCTGGTCTACCCCAAGGTCTCGCTGCAGCAGCGTCTGGAGGTGGCCAATGCCAGCGGTCGCCCTGACCAGTTGACGGTCGAATACCTGAAGGTCTTCCTCAAGGCCCAGCCGGGCAATGCCGCCCTGCGCGCCGAGCTGGTCAGGCAACTGATCGACCTGGGCCAGCTGGCCGAGGGACGCCAGCAACTGGCCCTGCTGCAGATGGGCAATGACCCGGCCGCGCAACTGTCGGCGGCCTGGCTGCAATATCGCATCGGCCAGCAGGAAGCCTTCGCGCGGCCCGAGGGCTCGCCCGAGCGCGCCCGCATGGTGGTGCGCCTGCGCGAGCAGCTGCAGGTGCTGATGACCTATCCGCTCACCTCGCAGCAATGGCTGATGCTGTCGCAGGATGCGCTGGCGCTGGGTGATGTGGAGGCCGCACGCGCGGCATTCACGCGCCTGCTGGCCGACCGCAGCACGGCCGAGATGCCCTATGCGGACGTGGTGCGGCTGGGCCAGCAAAGCCTGGGCATGGGTGACTACCGCAGCAGCGCCGCCTTCTATCTGCTGGCGATGCAGCATGCCGGCTCGCTGGAGTCGCGTCGCGAGAATTTCATCACCGCCTTGCGCACGCTGCAGGCCGGTGGCCTCTACCGCGAAGCGCTGGAAGCGGCCGACGCCAACCTGGGGCCGCTGGCCAATGACAAGCAGACCCTGCTGTTCCTGACCCGGCTGGCGCAGGCGGCCAATCGTCCCGATGCTGCCGAGCGCTACGTGCGGCAATTGCTGCAATTGTCCATGGGACGCGCCATCGCGCCGCTGGCGGCGGCCGGGCAGGGCGGTGCTGGCCCGGTACAGTTCCGACAGATGCGTGACTTCACCCGCTCGCTGCGGCTCACGCAGGCCTTGCTGCATGCACCGCACCAGCTGCAACTGCGCCTGCACGAGGCCATGCGCGAGGGCCGCATCCTGCGCGTGGCCGACGCCGGCCCCGATCTCTCCCAGCCGAGCGCAGCCGACCAGGCCGCCAGCGGCGCGCTGGCGCGCCTGCCTTTCGATGACGAGATCTATACGTTGGCCTACAACGTCTTCCTGGGCAATCGCAATCTGGTCGATGCGCGCCTGCTGGCACAATCGGCGGTGCGACAGAAACCCGACAGCGCCGCCTGGCGCAAGCGCCTGGCCGAAGTGTCGGAGTGGAGCGGGGTCCCCGAACAGGCTACGCCGCAGTGGCTGGCCTATGCCCGCCTCTCCAATGACGAGGCGGCCTGGGACAATGTCTTGCGCATCGCCAGCGGGACCTTCGAACAGGACATCCTGGTAGAGGCCTTGCAGCACAAGATGCAGGTCGAGCCGGGCGATCCCAAATGGGTCAACCAGCTGGTGGCCCAGTACGAGAACATCGGCCAGCCTGAGCGCGCCGCCGCCTTGTTGCAGGCGCGCCTGAACCGGGGCCGGGGGCCGGCGCTGGCCGGCAGCGAGCGCAATGCCGAGATGGATGCGCTGGTCAAACTCTACCTGCGCATGGGCCGCGATGCCGATGCCCTGGCCCTGCTGGAGCAGCAACGCAAGGAGTTCGGACCCTCGGCCAGCAATGCCATGCTGGCCTCCAACCAGCTCTATCTGCAGGGGCGCCTGGAAGAAGCCATGGGCGTGCTGCGCGATGCCGCGCCCACGGTGGCGGTTGGCAATGCCGATTTCTGGCGTACCTATGCCGAGGTGGCGCGCTCTCTCGATCACAGCGGCGAGGCCCGTCTGGGCTACGACAAGTTGCTGGCCGGCGACCAGGCGCTGGAAGGCGACATGAGCAACATGATGGGCGTGATCCAGGAGCGCGAGCCGCGCGCCGCTGCCGAACTGGCCGAGTTCGGCTTCCGTCGCACCGGCGTGGCCAATTTCGCGGTGCAGGCGCTGACCTATCGCCAGCGCATCAACGACCTCGACGGCGCCCAGGCCTTCCTCGACAGCATTACCGCGCAGCAGAATGCGGTGCTGGAAAAGAGTGTCCCCTACCTGACCGTGCGCGCCTCGGTGAAGCAGTTGCGGCGCGATCTTCCGGGCGCGCGTGCCGACATGCTCAAGGCCCTGGCCATCAATCCGCGTGCGGCCGAAGTGCGCGCCGAGATGATCTGGATCCTCATCGCCACCCGCGATGCCGCCACGCTCGATCGCGCCCTCGGCCTGTGGGCCGCCGACGCCGAGACCACGCCACAACTGTGGGGGCCGTTCGCCGCCGCCCACATGGCGCTGAACCGGCAGAACCTGGCCTTGCACTGGTTCCGCAAGTCGGGCTTCCCGCAGAACGACTATCTCTGGCTGATGAGTTATGCCGAGGCCCTGGATGCCACCGGCCAGCCCGACCTGGCCTGGCGCATCCGCCGCCGCGCCTGGGTCGAGTTGCGCGATCCGCAGCAGTTGCGCAATATCCCGCCCAACCAGTTGCGTGAATGGCGCGACCGCCTGGCGGCACTGGCGCCGCTGTTCCTGCCGGCCGATGCCGGCGCGCGCGTCATGCGCGCCCTGCTCGACAGCGACGTGACCAGTCTGGTCCCCCCCGAGAGGGCGGTGTTGCCGGCCGATGGCCCGGCCCTGCTCGCGGACATGCAGGCCGCCGCCGCCAGCGATGGCCGGCAGCACGACCAGGAAGACGCCCTGTCAGCCCGGCTGGCGCAGGGGCCGGAGGCGCTGTTCGCCCGCACTGGCGAGGGCCAGCGTCCGCGCGACGATGCGCGCCTGTCGGCCAGCGTGCGCGAACTGGCGCTGGCCTATGCGATGAACCAGGGCCAGTCCGACCTGGCCCGCGCCTGGCTGGCCACCCGCTTCGCCAGCCAGCTGGACAAGCCGCTCTGGGGCGACCTGGCCATGGCCCTGGCGGTCGACGACCGCCAGGGTTTGAATACGCTGCTGGACAACCTGGCCGACTGGCTGCCCATGTATGACCGGGTGGAAGCGGCACGTGTGGCCGGCCGCATCCCGCTGGCGCAGACCCTGGCCTTCGACCAGTTCGAACGCCTGCCGGCCGACGATGAATTGCATGCGCGCCTGACCAGCCTGGTGACCGACGACCCCGCCAAGTTCTGGGCCGGCTACACCATGAGCCGGGCGTTTCCGCTGGTGACCAAGCTGTATCTGGTGCGCACCGGCTTTTCGCTCACACCGGGCACGCGCCTGGACTTCGGCTATACCGAGCGGCACCAGAGCGTGGATGACCTGACCCAGCTGGGCGCGGTGCCGGGTGTGGACCGCTTGTTCGAATGGACGCTGCGCCGACGCATCGAGAATGGCTTCGTCAGCCTGGGCGTGCAGCATCGCGATGCCATGACCGCCTTCAACGGCCTGCGGCTGGAGTTCTCCCAGCAACTGACCCCCAAGATGACCTTGAGCGGCAATGGCGGCCTGAACCAGAGCGCCACCGAATCGGCGCTCATGCAGGTGGGCGGGCGGCGCAATGGTGGCGAGCTCAACCTGAACCTGTTGCTCAGCCGCACCGAATACCTGCGCCTGGGCGGCGGCCTGCAGCAATACCAGAGCCAGGCCGGTACCTCGCTGGGCCGCGGGCGCACGCTCACTGCCGAAGTGGGTAGCCACCTGCGCGTGGAATATCCCAACCTGACCCTGCGCGCCTTCGTCAACGATGCCAAGTTCAGCGACTACGGCGCCAGCGACGACCAGATCGCGCGCCTGGTGCCGGTGGGGACGGATCCGACGGGATTCCGCTACATGCCGCTGGATACCCGTGTCTGGGGCGTGGCGCTGGGGACCGGCACGGTGGTGGAGAACACCTATAGTCGAGCCTGGCGTCCCTTTGCCGAGTTCGGCATGACCCGCACCTCCGATATCGGCTGGGGGCGCAACCTGCGCGCCGGCCTGTTGGGCAGTGTGGTGGGGCAGGACCAGCTCTCCATCGCCGTCGAGAGCACCAGTGCCACACCCAACACGCCGCAGCGCGGATTTGAAATGAACGTGCTCTACAAATGGTTCTACTGACAATTTGTTGCTTCAGCGGATTGATCTGTTTTATCGATAAGCAAGCCCGTATTGATCTATCAAGAAATTATTGCCCACATTGCACTCAACGGTGACCAAGATGAAAACACTAGCCTTTTCCCGCCTGCTGCGCCTGGGCGCCGCAACCGCCCTGACCCTGGGCCTGGTGGCATGTTCCACCACCGACATCGGCAATGCACCGGCCTTGCCGGCCAATGCGCGCTGGGGCTTGCTGCCCTTCGCCAATCACACCGAGACGCCGCAGGCCGGCCTGCGCGCCGAAGCCATCTCGGAGACCATTCTGCGTGCCAATGGCATCACCGATCTGCGCCGCTACCCGGCCTCGCTGAACAATGAAACCCTGTTCGAGCCGATGGACCGCAAGCAGCTTGACGCCGCCCTGGACTGGGCGCGTGGCGAGAACATCGGCTACGCCCTGTCGGGGACGGTCGATGAATGGCGCTACAAGGTCGGTGTGGATGGCGAGCCGGCCGTGGGCCTGACGCTGCAACTGATCGAAGTCTCCAGCGGCAAGGTGGTGTGGGCGGCGGCCGGCGGCAAGAGTGGCTGGAGCCGCGAAGCCCTCTCGGCCGTGGCCCAGAAGCTCACCCGCACCCTGCTCTCGCCGCTGACCTCGGCGGTGCCGGCCGCGACCGCTGCCGTGGGTGACGGCAACCCGGCCGACAGCGCCGCCAAGCCATAAATGCCGCCCGCAAGGATGAAACCGTGAGCCAGTTCGAACGCAAGCCAGGTCCCGCCACCCCCGACCGGGACAAGCCCCGGCGCGCGGCCGGCACGCCCCGTCCGCTGAAAGCCGTGACCCAGCGCCGCCAGAAATTCTGGTCGCGCCTCTTCACGCGCTTCGATACCGATAGCGGCTCGCCCCGCAAGGCGGCCTTGCGCATCCTTGAAACCGTGCTGCTGGTGGTGCTGGCGCTGGTGTTCTCGCATTGGGTGGCCCCCGACGATCCACTGGGCGTCGCTGCGCAGTTTCCCTGGCTATGGCTGGTGCCGGCGATCCTGGCCATGCGCTACGGCAGCACGCTGGGCGTGGTTGCGGTGGCTACCATGCTGGGCGGCTGGTATGTGCTCACGCATGGGCGGCAGGGCGATGAGGCAGCGGCCATGGTGTCGGCAGCGCAAGCGTTTCCGCAATCGTATTTCCTGGGCGGCCTCATCCTGACCCTGCTGTGCGGCCAGTTTGCCGAGGTCTGGAATGCGCGCAGCCGTCGCCTGCGCGCCATCAATGCCTATCTCGACGAACGCCTGACCATGCTCACCAAGAGCCACTTCCTGCTGCGCCTGTCGCACGAGCGGCTGGAGCAGGACTTGCTGTCCAAGCCGCTGACCCTGCGCGAATCACTGGACCGCATGCGCTCCCTGACGCTCACGCAGATCCTGCTGGACCCGCAGCAGATGCCGGCGCCGGAGGCTTTCCTGCAGATCCTGGCGCAAAGCTGCCAGGTGACGGCAGCCTCGGTCTATACCTGCGATGGCAGCGGTCGTGTCAACCCGCAGGCCGTGGGCAGCATCGGCAAGGTCAGCGAACTGGCGGCCGACGATCCGCTGGTGAAATACTGCCTGGCCCAGCGCAAGCTGGGACATGTGCAGACCGAAAGCCTGAACCAGAACCTGCGCAACCAGAGCCGCTACCTGGTCTGCGCACCCCTGCACAATTTCGACGGTCAGTTGTTCGGCCTGCTGGCGGTGGAACAGCTGCCCTTCGTGGCACTCAATGAAGACACGCTGCAGCTCATGTCGGTGCTCATCGACTACTATGCCGACGGCATCGAGATGGGCGACACCGCCCGCGCCATTCTGCAGCAGCTGCCGACCTGCCCGCCCGAGCTGGCGGTGGACCTGGTGCGCCTGCACCGGCTCAAGCGCGCGACCGATATCGATTCCTCGCTGGTGGCGTTGGTGTTCGGCGACGATGAACTCTCGCGCGACATGTACAACCAGATCCGCCGCCTGAAGCGTGCCGCCGACGTGGTCTGGGCCTACAAGTCGGGCGACCGCAATGTCCTGATGACGCTGCTGCCGCTGGCCGGTGCCGCCGCCGTGGATGGCTACCTGATGCGGGTGGAAGTAGCGTCGCAGGCGCAGTTCGGCAGCCAGTCGCTGGCCAGCTATGCCGCCACCCATACCGCCGCCATCGGCAGCGACGAGCCCACCCGTCTGCTGCCCAACCTGGTAGAACGCTGTGCTGTATAAGTTCTCCTTTGCGGGCCTCGGCTTCGAGGTCGCCTCGATCGCCCTGCTGCTGCACGGTGGCAACGACCTGGCCGTGCTGGGCGGCTACCTGTTGCTGCACATGGCGTCCTCGGCCCTGTTCGCGCTGGCCATCGCCTCGGTGGCGCCAGAGCGCTATCGCCAGCCGCGCACCTGGTTGCTGGTGTACCTGTTCTTCTTCAATTTCTTCATCCCCGTGGGGGGCGCGCTGTGCGCGGTGGTGGCCCTGCTGGTGGCGGTATTCTGGCCCAAGGACCACGCCGAGGATCACTTCGACACCTCGCAGGCACCGGCCTTCGTCACCGCGCGCCGGCGCGAGGGCAGCGGCTTCTCGGGCAACCGTGTGCGTGCCCAGCTGGGCAGCGTGGCCACGCCCCTGGACAAGCGCCTCAACGCCCTGGTGGCGATCCAGAGCACGCCCACGCGCGCCAGCGGCGCCTCGCTGCGCAACCTGCTGGCCGATCCCGCCGATGATGTGCGCCTGCTGGCCTACGGCATCCTCGATGGCAAGGAAAAGAAGATCACCCAGCGCATCGTCGATGCCCGCAACCAGTTGAAGACCACTACTGATGCGCCGACCCTGCTGGTGCTGCACCAGCAGGTGGCCGAGCTCTACCAGGAACTGATCTATCAGAACCTGGTACAGGGCGACCTGTTGCAATACTCCTGCACGCAGATGCGCGAACACGCCCATGCGGCACTGGCCATCGACGAGGCCCAGCCGACCCTGTGGTTCATGCTGGTCAGGCTGGAATTGATGAGCGGCGATATCGCCGCCGCCCGGCTGGCCCAGCAGCGCGCCCAGGATCATGGCTTCTCGCGGGTGCGGCTGCTGCCTTACCTGGCCGAGCTGAGCTACCTGGAGCACGACTACGAACAGGTGCGCAAGCTCTTCATCGAGATGGCCTTTGACGCCAGCGTTTCATCGAACCCGCAATTGCACCGCTTCTGGCGCCACGGTCGACGTACCATCGCCAACCGCCCGGAAGCCTCTCCCGGAGGCCGACCATGAGCCAGCAGACCGATCCCTACCAGCGCCGCGCCACCGACTGCGACGTGATGCTCTTGCTGGAGGGCACCTTCCCCTATGTCAGCGGTGGTGTCTCCAGCTGGGTCAACCAGATCATCCGCGGCTTCCCCGAGCTGCGCTTCGGCCTGTGCTTCATCGGCAGCCGTCGCCAGGACTATGGCCAGCCCAAGTACGCCTTGCCCGACAACGTGGTGCACATCGAGACCCACTACATCCACGAGCACCTGGCGGCCTCCGAAGTGGTGCGCTCGCGCGGCGATGCCCGCGCCTTCGCCCGCATGGATGAACTGCACGACAAGTTCCGCAGCTATGGCCGCAGCGACGCCGCCTCGCATGCCGAGCTGACCGCGCTGCTGGGCGAGCTGATCCCCATGATGGCCGATGGTGGCAAGCTCGACGAGAACGCCTTCCTCTTCAGCAAGCAGGCCTGGGACCATCTTGCCGAGCAATACCGCACTTTCTGTACCGACCCTTCCTTCGTCGACTACTTCTGGACGGTGCGCATCATGCACCTGCCGATCTGGACGCTGGCCCGGGTGGCCCGCAACCTGATACCGGCGCGCTGCTATCACACCATCTCCACCGGTTATGCCGGTTTCCTGGGCAGCCTGATGAAGATGCAGACCGGGCGACCGCTGATCCTCTCCGAGCACGGCATCTATACCAAGGAGCGCAAGATCGACCTGTTCCAGAGCGAGTGGATCCGCGACAACCGCAACGTGTTCGAGAAGGATGCCTCGCAGATCCCGTACTTCCGTGACCTGTGGATACGCTTCTTCGAAGCGCTGGGGCGACTGTGCTACCAGGCCTCCAACCAGATCGTGGCGCTCTATGAAACCAACCGCCTGCGCCAGATCAGCGATGGCGCGCCGGCCGAACGCACCCGCAACGTCCCCAACGGCATCGACCTGCCGCGCCTGTCGCGGCTGCGCGCGCAGCGCAGCGAGGCGATCCCGCCGGTACTCTGCCTGCTGGGCCGGGTGGTGCCGATCAAGGACGTCAAGACCTTCATCCGCGCCATGCGCACGGTGGTGAACCAGTATCCCGAGGCCGAAGCCTGGATCGCCGGCCCCGAGGATGAGGACCAGGCCTATGCCGAGGAATGCCATGCCATCGCCGATGGTCTGGGCCTCTCCGAGAAGGTCAAGTTCCTGGGCTTCCAGAAGATCGACGAAATCCTGCCCAAGGTCGGCCTGGTGGTGCTCTCCAGCATCAGCGAGGCACTGCCGCTGGTGCTGCTGGAAGGCTTTGCCGCCGGCGTGCCGGGGGTGGCCACCGATGTCGGCTCGTGTCGCCAGTTGATCCATGGCCTCTCCGAGGAAGACCAGGCCCTGGGTGCGGCCGGCGAGGTGGTCGGCATTGCCCAGCCGCAGGCGCTGGCCGATGCGGCCCTGAAGCTGCTGACCGACCCGGCACGCTGGCACGCGGCCCAGGCCGCGGGCATTGCCCGTGTGGAGCGCTACTACACCCAGGACATGATGTTCGGCGCCTATCGCGAGTTGTACCAGCAAGCGCTGGCCCAGAGCGAGGCACCGGCCGCCGGTGCGGCGTTGCGTTGCCCGGTGCGGCACTAAGCACCAAGTATTCACGAGGACCAAGATGGCCGGTATCGGTTTTGAACTGCGCAAGATATTGAAGCGCGACAGCCTGCTCTCGCTGATGCAGGCGTATTCCTATGCGGCCCTGATCAGCTCGGGGCCGTGGATCATGTCCATCGTCGGCATCCTGGTCATCGGCGTGCTCAGCTATGCCGTGGTCACGCCGCAGGCGGTGATCGTGCAGTTCCAGGTCAGCATCACCTATGTGATCTCGCTGTCGCTGATCTTCACCGGGGTGTTCCAGCTGGCGCTCACGCGCTTTGCCGCCGACCGGCTGTTCGAGAAGGACAACAACGCCATCCTGCCCAACTTCCATGCGGTCTCGCTGGTGGTGACGGTGGTCGGTGGCGTGCTGGGGTTGCTGGCGGCGGCCTTCCTGTTCCCGCAGCAGAGCGCGCTGTACCGGCTGCTGTTGCTGGCGGCCTTCATCATCATGTGCAACATCTGGATCGCCACCATCTTCCTCTCGGGGATGAAGCAGTACCAGGCCATCTTCTGGATCTACGCGCTGGGCTATACCATCACGGTGGCGGCGGCGCTGCTGTTGCGTCCGCTCGGCCTGGAAGGCTTGATGGGCGGTTTCGTGATCGGCCAGGCGGTGTTGTTGATGGCGATGATGGCGCTGATCCTGCGCAACTTCCCCTCGGATCGCTTCATCTCCTTCGAGTTCTTCGACAAGAAGAAGCTCTATCCCTCGCTGATGGCCATCGGCCTGCTCTACAACACCGCGATCTGGATCGACAAGGCCATGTTCTGGGTCACGCCCGAGACCAGCCAGGCCATCATCGGCCCGCTGCGCGCCTCGGTGATCTATGACCTGCCGGTGTTCCTGGCCTACCTGGCGATCATCCCGGGCATGGCGATCTTCCTGCTGCGCATGGAGACCGATTTCGTCGAGGACTATGATGCCTTCTACGACGCCGTGCGGGGTGGCGCCTCGCTGGAGACCATCGAGAAGCACCGCAACGGTATGGTGGAGACGGTGCGCCTGGGCCTGTTCGAGATCATCAAGATCCAGTCCATCGCCACCCTGCTGGTGATGGTGACCGGCGAAGCCCTGCTGAAATGGCTGGGCATCTCCACCCTGTACCTGCCGCTGCTGTACATCGACGTCATCGCCGCCAGCCTGCAGGTGGTGCTGCTGGGTGTGCTCAACGTCTTCTTCTACCTCGACAAGCGCCGCATCGTGCTGGGACTGTGCAGCAGCTTCGTGGCGCTCAATATCGCCTTGACCTGGCTGTCGATCTCGCTGGGGCCGACCTTCTACGGATTCGGCTTTGCGCTGGCGGTGCTGGTGGTGGTGCTGGCCGGCTGCGTGCAGCTCTCGCGCACGCTGGAGCTGCTGGAGTACGAGACCTTCATGCTGCAGTGAGGGCCGGCCAGACGGCTCCCTACTGCGGCAACTCCTGCGCCTTCCATTTTTTCCACAGGCGGCGCGTGCTTTCCTGCCCCTCGCGGGTCTGCCCGGCCAGGAAGCCGCGGGCATAGGCGATGCTGGGCGCGAGCCGGGTGCGGCCCTGTTGCAGCTGCAGCAGTTGCAACAGCAGGCCATCGGCCACGGCCAGGTCGTTCAGGATGCCCAGGTGATCCTGCAGGCGCGCCAGCGCCTTGAGGTAGGGACGGCTGCTCTTTTCGCCATACAGCGCCTGGAAGAACTCGATGTCATAGCGCATCTTCTTGGCGGCGATGCGGGTGCGATGGCGCGCGCGTTCGTCTTCTTCCAGGTGCGCGCCGCGCTTGGCCAGGCGCTTCTCGTCCCGGCGCAGCATCTGGCGAGCAAAACGGGCCAGCGGCTGGGCCAGCTCGTCCAGCGCCTCCTGGTCGAGACCGACACGCCAGCCGGCATCCAGCAGCCAGCGGCTGAATTGCAGGATCAGCGCGGTATAGCGCGGCGAGGCCACCGCCGTCACCGCCTCGGCATGCATGCTGGCAGCCTTGATGCGCGCGGCCGTGCGCACCGCATCCAGGTCGATGGCACTGATGGCCGCCGGTGGCAGGGTATCCAGGGTTTGCGTGGCCAGCACGTCCCAGTCGCGCGCGGCGCCAATGCATCCGGCGATCCAGTCGAATTCACCGGCCAGTGCGGGCGGCAGGGCAATCACGTCGTCGAACAGCGTCAAGGCCGAACGCAGACGGCGCAGGCCGACGCGCATCTGGTGCAGGCGCTCTATATCGGCGCTGTCCTGGTCGGCGATGTCGTTGGACTGGATCTGCTCCAGGCAATTGCCGGCCACCGCCATGAAGGCCTGGTCCAGCGGCATCTTGCGCGTGAGCAGCAGCGGCCGGGCGCGGCTGGCGCTGGAAGGGGCGGGCGCATCGCCGCGGCGGGCCTGGTGGAACAGCGTATAGCCGCGCTGCGCCTTGCTCTGGATGCCGATGCGCAGCGGCAGGTCCTGCAGCAGTTGCAGGGCGAAGTCGAACAGCGAATGGGCCTCGCCACTCTTGAGTTCGAGCTCGATCTCGCAGACCGATACCTTGAGTGCGCCATGTTCAACCGTGCCCTGGTCCAGCACGCACTCCACCTCGGCACCGTCGTCCAGGGTGAGGTCCCAGACCATGCGCTGGATGCGGGTGCTGAAGATGGGCAGCAGTTGCGCGGCGGTGTCGTCCGACAGCGCCTTCCTGGCCCAGCCTTCGGCATGACCCACCAGCTCGCGCAGCACAGCCAGGTCCGGTGCCTCGCCCTCGACCTGGGACTCCCATTCGTTGCGCTGATGCAGACCACCGGAGACGCCACCACCGGCCTTGAGGGTCTGGATGAATTCGCTGCCGGTGCGGCGCACGCGCAGGCCGGCATCACTGCGCCGAAGCAGCAGCTCGGGCGTATCGAAATAGGTGCCGGTCTGGTCCTTGAGGCGCGGCGCTGCCTGCGCATGGCGCTGGATCAGCGGATGGGCGATGAAGGCCTTGGTATGGGCGGGGGAGAGCAGCAGTTTCAGTTCGGTTTCCATGAGGCGGGCCGGTTCGGTTGGAAGTAGGGAGCGGCGCTGGCAGCCTCGGGGGCCATCAGCGAGGCGGGCGAGGTAGGCGGGGGGGCGTGGCGTTGCGCGATATAGCGTGCCGGCGACTTGCCCAGGGTTTTCTTGAACATGGTGATGAAGGCGCTCACCGAGTCGTAGCCCAGGTCCTGGGAGACGCGTTGCACCGAGCTGCCCGAGGCCAGGCCCTGCAGCGCCACCATCAGATGGATCTGGCGCCGCCAGCGGCCAAAGCTCATGCCGGTCTCGGCTTGCACGAAGCGTGCAAAGCTGCGTTCGCTCATGGCCTGGCGACGCCCCCATTGGGCGACCGTACTGCGGTCGGCCGGATGTTCGGCCAGCTGGCGCGCCACCTCGCGCAGGCGCGAATTCTGCGGCATCGGCAGGTGCAGCGGCAGGGCGTGGCGTTGGCTGTGTTCCAGTTCTTCCACCAGCACCGCCGCCAGGCGCGCGGTACGTTCGTGGGGCGCGTAGTCCGGTGGCAGGTCGGCCAGGTGGCAGATCATCTGGATCAGCAGGGCATTGAGCGCCAGGGTGCAGCAGGTGGCGGGCATGCGTGCCGCCTCGGCGGCGATGAAGAGGAAGCAGACCTGCCCATCAAGCGTGACCCGGTTGCTGTGCGGCACGCCCGGCGGGATCCACACCGCCGATTGTGGCGGCACGATCCACATGCCCTGCGCCGTCTCGCAGGTGACCGCGCCATGCAGGGCCACCACCAGTTGCCCCTTGCGGTGCGTGTGGAAGGGCATCTCGCGCTCCTGCTCGCGGGTATGCACGCGCAGGGCCGTCACGGCGGCCGTGAGGCGGTCCGGGTCGTGCTCGACGAGGCTGGCGTAGAGGGTGGGCATGGTGTAAGCGGCAGGCGAGGGCGATGTTTGGCTGTTTTTAGCAATATCCTGGCATTGTAGCCAAATACGTGCAGCAGGCGTTTGGCTAAGCTGGGCGTTTCTCCATTGCAGGCCATTTCCCATGAGTTCCTCCGACGCCATCGCTTTCCGACCCGTGCGCCATGCCGGCTGGCTGATCGCCGGCATCCTGCTGATCGCCGCCAACCTGCGCGCCCCCATCACCGCCGTGGGGCCGGTGCTGGGCCTGCTGCAAGAGCATTTCTCCCTCAGCAGCAGCGCCGCCGGCCTGATGCTGACCCTGCCGCTGGCCTGCTTCGCCCTGGTCTCGCCGCTGGCCGCCCGCCTGGCCCGTCATGGCGGGCTGGAGCGTGCCCTGCTGCTGGCCCTGTTGCTCATCGCCGCCGGCATTGTGCTGCGCTCCACCGGGTCGGTGGCGGCCTTGCTGGTGGGGACCTGCGTGATCGGTTGCGGCATCGCTGGAGGCAATGTACTGCTGCCCAGCCTGTTGAAACGTGATTTCCCTCAAGACCTGACACGACTGACCGCGATCTACGCCCTCACCATGGGCGGGGCCTCGGCGCTGGGCTCGGTCTGCGCGGTGCCGCTGGCGGGTGCCCTGGGCTGGTCGTGGGCGCTGGCGGCCTTCATCGTGCTGCCGCTGGTGGCGCTGCTGGCCTGGCTGCCGCAGCTGGCGCGCCATACCCTGCCCAATGCCGCACCGGCGGCGGCCGGCACGCTGTGGCGCTCGCCGCTGGCCTGGCAGGTGACGCTGTTCCTTGGCAGCAATTCGCTGGTGTATTACGTGGTCACGGCCTGGTTGCCCGCCATCCTGGCCGCGAACGGCTACAGCGTGGCCGACGCCGGCAACCTGCATGGCCTGATGCAACTGGCCTCGGCCCTGCCGGGACTGCTGCTGATCCCGCTGGCCGGTCGCATCCGCGATCACCGCCCGGTAGCGCTCGCCATGTCGGCCTGCACGGTGCTGAGCCTGGTCGGTCTGGTCGCTTGGCCGCAGGCGGCCATCGTCTGGGTGCCGCTGTTCGGCTTCGGTACGGGCGCGGTGCTGATCCTGGGGCTGGCCTTCGTCGGCACCCGCGTGAGCACGCCCCAGCAGGCCGCCTCGCTGTCGGCGATGGCGCAAAGCGTGGGGTATCTGCTGGCGGCAGCCGGACCGATCGTGATGGGACGCCTGCACGATGCCAGCGGCAGCTGGATGGCCGTGCTGGTGCTGTGCGCGCTGGGCGCCGTGCTCATGGGCGTGCTGGGCTGGCTGGCGGGCAAGCCGGGCAGGGTGGTCCAGGGATAGCTTATGCTTGGTTGTTTGTATGGATTTTGTCTTCTGGACGAACCATACATTGGCTGGTTAGAATCCGGGGGAAGGTAGTAGGGGAGACAACGATACAGCGATGCTGCTTCCAGACTGACAGCGCCGGCGCGACATGCCTGGCGCGCAGGATGGACCAAGGTTTTGACTGTGGTGGTATCCGATAGCGCTCAGGCAACCTGGGCGTTATCGGCTTTTTTGTTTCTCCCGGAAAATGGAGTACTCATCATGACGGACTGGTTTCCCATCGTCTTCTTCACGCTCAAGATGATCGTGATCGGCACAGGCATGTTCTTCGCCATCAAGTGGCATTACGACCAAGGGAAGAAGGGCAAGGTAGTGGAGCGGGGTGTGCTGCTGCGCACGACCGCCAAGGTGCTTGCGGGCTTCCTGCTCGCGCTGCTCGTCGTGGGCGGCGTCACCTTCTTCGTTTGCAGGATGATGGGGCTGGAGTTGAGCTTCTAGAAGGCATCTCACGGCTAGCGATGAGATGAGCATCAATGATTCCGGGCCAAGCTGCTCGCCTTGCGTGGCGAAGGCAGCGTCCTGGTCGTAATGCCGTTCGGTCAAAAAAGAATCGCCGCTCCAGATTATTCTGGAGCGGCGATTTTGTCTAAGTTCTTTTCAATCCATTTGAAACCGTTCGGACTGAGTAGGCCCTTGAGGGCCGTATCGAAGGCGCTCCTGAGCCTGTCGAAGGAGCGCTCCGTCGGCTGCGCCTTCGATACGCGGCTATGCCGCTACTCAGGACGAACGGTCAGCGGTGGCGCAAGCAAAGTCGAAGCAGGCTTCGGTGCTGGCTACAAGCTTAACTGAACGGTATTGGCATCCCGGTCGAGCATTTCCCGTATCCGGATCAGCCTTTGCCGGCCCGCACCCGTCCCACTTTCACGCCCTCCAGCGTGCCACCCTTGTAGGGCACCCGTCCCGACGGCACCACCACTGCGGCCTTCTGCACATGCCCCTCCTGGTCATCGAAGAACATGTGCGCGCCAAAGGCCTGCAGCACTTCGGCCTTGTTGAGACCACCGAGGAAGAAGGCTTCGTCCACGTTGACGTTCCAGGTGCGCAGCGTATGGATCACGCGCTGGTGTGCCGGGCTGTTGCGGGCGGTGACGATGGCGATGCGCACCGGGCACTCCTTGGGCGGAAACTGTTTCTGGATTTCCGACAACGCCAGCAGCAGCTTGGCAAACGGGCCTTCCTTCATGGCTTTCTTGCGATTGCGCTGCTCGTGGCGGGCGAAGGCTTCCAATCCCTTTTCGGCAAAGATGCGCTCGGACTCCGCCGAGAACAGCACGGCATCGCCATCGAAGGCGATGCGGATCTGGTTGTCCGGCGCGCTGTAGTCCAGCGGCGCCTCGTAGAGCTGCGCGGCGGCCACGCCGGCATCGATGGCTTCCTGCACGTCACCGGTATCGCGCGAGAGGAACAGGTCGATCTTGAAGGGTTGCAGGTAGGGCGCGGTCGCGGCCCCGCCGGTGAAGGCGGCGCGGCTGATGTCGAGCTTGTGGGCGGCGATCGCATTGAAGGCGCGCAAGCCGGTGTCGGGGGTGTTGCGCGAGATCACCACCACTTCCACCAGGCGTCGCCCGGGAATGAGTTCGTTCAGCTGCAACAGGGCCTTGACCAGCGGGAAGGCCGTGCCGGGTTGCAGCGCGTCGTTTTCGTGATTGCGCTGGTAGTCGGCATAGGCGTCTACGCCTTGCTCGGTGTAGATGGTGTTTTCCGTCTCCAGGTCGAACAGGGCGCGGGACGAGATTCCGATGACTAGCTTGTCTGAGAGATCGTAGGGCATGCGGCGATTCCGAAGCAGGGAGGTGGCAATGGGGAACAGGCAATAGCCCGATTGTAGAGCCGCACGCGCCGCTGCGCGACCTTCCCGGTGTCGTGGCCAGTTATTCGTAATATTGATGTCTGGAGCGAACTCCCGCATATATCACGATAAGTGTTTCTAATTTCTTCTATTTTCATCCAAACAAGGCTGTTACTCCGCGTAAAGAGAAAAAATCGGATTGCCGGCGCTGGAATAAATTTGTATGATGACCGGATAACCTGACTATAACGACCGCGAGACAGCATGTTTCAGAAGATCCCCGCACAGGCCCTCAGTGACACTGTGGCCAGGCAATTACTGGACAACATCGATGCCGGCGCATTCCCCCGGGGCAGCAAGCTCCCCACGGAGGTGGTGCTGGCGCAGCAGTTCGGTGTCAGTCGCACGGTGGTACGCGAGGCCATTGCGCGCCTGAAGCATGAGGGCGTGGTCGAGCCGCGTCAGGGCAGTGGTGTGTTCGTGACCGAGCAGGCGGGCATCAAGCCTCTGCGTATCGATTACACCGAGGTCAGTTCGCCCGAGGCGGTCTTGCAGATCGTCGAGCTGCGTCGCGCCATCGAGGCCGAGGTGGCGGCGCAGGCGGCCAAGCGCCGCAGCGACGAGGACCTCAAGGCCATCGAGGCGGCGCTGGCGCAGATCGGCGTGGATGTGGCCAGCGGCGGTGATGGCGTGGAGGCTGATGTGGCTTTCCACCGCGCACTGGCGCAGGCCACGCGTAACCCTTACTTCATCAAGACGCTGGAGTTCCTCTCCCAGTATCTGGAAGCGGCCACGGCGGTGACGCGGGGTAATGAAGCGCGTTACGAGGATTTCTCGCGCCAGGTGCGCGAAGAGCATGAAGCCATCGTCGCGGCCATCCGTGCCGGCGACGAAATGGCCGCGCGCAATGCCGCGCAGACGCACATGTTCAATGCGGCACGGCGCCTGAGCCAGGGGCAGTCCTGAGGACGGACCGGCCTTGTGCCTGAAAAGCGGTCAATGATTTAAAAGTTTAAAAGATTTATCTGATTTTGAAATTCGAACGCCGGCACGAGCCGGCGTTGCATCATCAACCCGGCGCAATGTCCTGCCTTCATCCATCGGCAGCGGCGCCATCAACGCGGAGGCAATTATGTCCAGGAATGTAGGTGTGATCGGTTTGGGTGCCATGGGTTATGGCGTGGCCAGCTCGCTGTTGCGTGCCGGCTTCAACGTGCATGCCTGCGATGTGCGCCAGGAAGTGCTGGACAAGTTCGCCGCCGCCGGTGGCGTGGCCTGCGCCAACCCGGCCGAGCTGGCCGGCAAGGTCGATGTGGTCATCACCCTGGTGGTGAACGCGGCCCAGACCGAGACCGTGCTCTTCGGTGAGCAGGGTGCTGTCGCACAGATGAAGCCGGGCAGCGTGGTCATCTCCAGCGCCACCGTGGCGCCGGACTTCGCCATCGCACTGGGTCAGCGCCTGGCAGAGCAGGGCCTGCTGCTGCTGGACGCACCGGTCTCCGGTGGCGCCGCGCGTGCCGCCTCGGGCGAGATGACCATGATGACCTCCGGCCCCGCCGAGGTCTATGCCAAGATCGAAGACGTGCTGGCCGGCATGGCCGGCAAGGTCTACCGCCTGGGCGATGCCCACGGCATCGGTTCCAAGGTCAAGATCATCAACCAGCTGCTGGCCGGCGTGCACATCGCCGCCTCGGCCGAAGCCATGGCCCTGGGCCTGCGCGAAGGTGTCAACCCCGATGCGCTCTACGAGGTCATCACCCACAGCGCCGGTAACTCCTGGATGTTCGAGAACCGCGTGCCGCACATCCTCAACGGCGACTACACCCCGCTGTCGGCCGTGGACATCTTCGTCAAGGACCTGGGCCTGGTGCTCGATACCGCCCGCCGCAGCAAGTTCCCGCTGCCGCTGTCGGCCGCTGCCCACCAGATGTTCATGATGGCCTCCACCGCCGGTCATGGCGGCGAGGATGATTCGGCCGTCATCAAGATCTTCCCCGGCATCGACCTGCCGCCGGCCAAGGCCAAGTAATCCGTAGCGACCGTACGACCGTATCCAAGAGGAGTCCGACATGTCCCAATCCCGTCCCTTGCTCGGCTGCATCGCCGATGACTTTACCGGTGCTACCGACCTGGCCAACATGCTGGTCCGTGGTGGCATGCGCACCGTGCAGACCATCGGCGTGCCCGCCGAGATGCCGGCCGTGGCCGCCGATGCCCTGGTGATCGCGCTGAAGTCGCGCACCGTCCCCGCAGCCGAGGCCATCGAGCAATCGCTGGCCGCGCTGCGCTGGCTGCAACAGCAGGGTTGCACGCAGTTCTTCTTCAAGTACTGCTCGACCTTCGATTCCACCGACGAAGGCAACATCGGTCCCGTCACCGATGCGCTGTTGAAGGAGCTGGGTGAGGACTTCACCATCGCCTGCCCGGCCTTCCCGGAAAACGGTCGCACCATCTATCGCGGCTACCTGTTCGTGGCCGATGCCCTGTTGAACGAATCGGGCATGGAAAACCATCCGCTGACCCCGATGACCGATGCCAACCTGGTGCGCGTGCTGCAACGCCAGACCGAGTCCAAGGTCGGCCTGGTGCGCTACGACACCGTGGCCCGTGGCGCCGCCGCGACCCAGGAGCGTTTTACCGCCCTGCGCGCCGACGGCGTGAAGATGGCCATTGCCGATGCCGTCTCCGACAAGGACCTCTTCACCCTGGGCGAAGCCTGCGCTGAACTGAAGCTGATCACCGGTGGTTCCGGCGTGGCCCTGGGCCTGCCCGAGAACTTCCGTCGTGCCGGCCTGCTGCATGCCGCCGGCGAAGCCGCGCAACTGCCCAAGGTCGATGGCCTCTCCGTGGTGCTGGCCGGTTCCGCCTCCAAGGCGACCAACGCACAGGTGGCCGAGTGGAAGGCCAAGCGTCCCGCCTTCCGTATCGACCCGCTGGCCCTGGCCCGTGGCGAAGACGTGGTCGGCCAGGCGCTGGCCTTTGCCGATGAACGCATCAAGAGCGAGCCGGTACTGATCTACGCCACTGCCACCCCCGACGAAGTCAAGGCGGTGCAGAAGGAACTGGGCGTGGCCAAGGCCGGCCACCTGGTCGAGCAGGCACTGGCCTCGATTGCCGCGGCCTTGAAGCAACGTGGCGTGCGCCAGTTCGTGGTCGCCGGTGGCGAGACCTCCGGCGCGGTGGTGCAGGCGCTGGACGTGCGCGCACTGCGCATCGGCCCGCAGATCGACCCGGGCGTGCCGGCCACCGCCACCCTGGACGAGCAACCGGTTGCCCTGGCGCTGAAGTCGGGCAATTTCGGCAGCGTCGACTTCTTCGAGAAGGCACTGCGTTACCTGGACGGGAAGACCGCATGAGCCAGAACACCAAGGAAAACAAGCTGCGCGAAGAGATCTGCCGTATCGGCGCTTCGCTCTACCAGCGCGGCTACACGGTCGGCTCGGCCGGCAACATCAGCGCGCGTCTGGATGACGGCTGGCTGATCACGCCCACCGACGCCTGCCTGGGCTTCCTCGACCCGGCCGCCATCTCCAAGGTCAATGCGGCCGGCGAATGGGTCTCGGGCGACAAGCCCTCCAAGACGCTGGTGCTGCATCGCGCCGTCTACGACAACAATCCCGAGATGCACGCCGTCGTGCATACCCACTCCACGCACCTGGTCAGCCTGACCATCAACGGTGTGTGGCAGGAGCAGGATGTGCTGCCGCCGATCACGCCGTACTACGTGATGAAGGTCGGCCATATCCCCCTGATCCGCTACGCCCGTCCGGGCGCACCGGAAGTGGCCGAGCAGGTGGCGAAGATCGCCACCCAGGTGCGCGGCGTGCTGCTGGAACGCCTGGGTCCGGTGGTTTGGGAAAGCTCGGTCTCCAAGGCTGCCTTTGCCCTGGAAGAGCTGGAAGAAACCGCCAAGCTGTGGCACCTGGCCGGTGGCCGCGCCAGCGGTCTGGAAGAGCCGGCGCTGCAGGAGTTGCGCGACACCTTCAAGGCACGCTGGTAAGGCCGGAGCTCCGCTCCCACCCCATTGCAACAACGCATGCATGGCGGTCATACGCTGACCGCCATGTCCCTCTTGCGCCCCTGGAAAACCAGGAGCGCGGGGGAACCGCAAGCCGGCGCAAGACCGGTCAATCAATGTCGACGGCAGACGGGTCGCCAAAGCCCTCTGGCCAGTCCGGTTGAATCCACAAATTGCCCGTCCACCGACGGGCGCCAAGCAACCAGTGGCCGTTTTACAAGCGGCCGCGACACTCTTAGGGAGATGTAACATCATGACCACCGCGAGCACTACCGGCGTCGTCCCCGACGCCAAAGAGCAGGCCAAGGACGGCCTGTACAAGAAAGTCTTCTGGCGCATCATGCCGTTCCTGATGCTGTGCTACGTGATCGCCTACCTCGATCGCGTCAACGTCGGCTTTGCCAAGCTGCAGATGTCGCAAGACCTGGGCTTCTCGGAGACCGTGTTCGGCCTGGGTGCCGGCCTGTTCTTCATCGGCTACTTCCTCTTCGAAGTACCCAGCAACATCCTGATGCACAAGGTGGGCGCGCGCATCTGGATCGCCCGCATCATGATTACCTGGGGCCTGCTGTCGGCGGTGTTCATGTTCGTGCAGAACGCCACCCAGTTCTACATCCTGCGCTTCCTGCTGGGCCTGGCCGAGGCTGGCTTCTATCCCGGCATCATCCTGTACCTGACCTACTGGTTCCCCTCGCACCGTCGTGCCAAGGTGATCGCGGTGTTCATGTCGGGCATTCCGGTGGCCGGCATCCTGGGCAACCCGCTGTCGGGCTGGATCATGGATGCCTTCCACAACAATGGCGGCCTGGAAGGCTGGCAGTGGATGTTCCTGATCGAAGCGATCCCGGCCGTGCTGATCGGCCTGGCCACGCTGATGTACCTGGACAACGACGTCAAGAGCGCCAAGTGGCTGTCTGACGACGAGAAGGCGCTGCTGCAAGCCGACATCGACGGCGATGCCAAGGGCAAGGAAAGCAAGCACGGTTTCGGCGCCATCATCAAGGATGGTCGCGTGTGGCTGATGTGCCTGATCTACTTCTCCTTCGTGATGGGCCAGTACGGCCTGACGCTGTGGATGCCGACCCTGGTCAAGGCAACCGGCGTGCAGGGCAATCTGCAGATCGGCCTGCTGTCGGCCATCCCCTTCGGCTGCGCGATCATCGCCATGAATCTGATCGGCCGCAGCGCCGACCGCCTGCGCGAGCGTCGCTGGCACCTGGTGGTGCCGGCCATGATGGGTTGCGTCGGCTTCATCGGTGCGGCGCTGTTTGCCGACAACACCGTGATCTCGATCGCCTCGCTGTCGCTGGCCGCTGCTGGCGTGCTGACCTGCGCACCGCTGTTCTGGTCGCTGCCGACGGCTTTCCTGTCGGGTGCGGCTGCGGCGGTCGGTATTGCGGCGATCAACTCGGTGGGTAACCTGGCTGGTTTCGTGAGCCCCTACCTGATCGGTTATTTCAAGGACCTGACCCACAGCAACTCGACCGGCATGTACATGCTGGCGATCATGCTGGTGGTGGGTTCGATTGCTACCCTGGTGACCAAGCCGGGCGTGGTGAACAAGTAAGGCTAGTCCCCGGTCGACGCCCGCCTGCACGTGGTGGCGGGCGTTGACGTTTTCTGCACCGCCGGTGGTGGCGCTGGACGCGCTACACTGGCACCCTCGTTATCAAGGAGAACCCGATGCTGCGTTTTGCCGCCAACCTGAGCATGATGTATGTGGAACACGATTTCCTGGACCGTTTCGCCGCCGCCGCCAAGGATGGCTTTTCCGGCGTCGAGTTCCTGTTCCCGTATGACTATCAGCCGCAAGAGATCAAGTCGCGCCTGGAGGCCAATGGCCTGACCCAGGCGTTGTTCAATGCGCCTCCGGGGGACTGGGCGGCGGGTGAGCGGGGTATCGCTTCCTTGCCGGGGCGTGAGGATGAGTTCAAGCGCAGTATCGATACGGCGTTGCAGTATGCGTCGGTGATCGGTAACCAGACGCTGCATGTGATGGCGGGTCTGATCAAGCCGGAGCAGGATCGTGCGCGTCATCGTGCGGTCTATCTGGATAACCTGTCTTATGCTGCGCATCAGGCTGAGTCTGCTGGCTTGACGGTGGTGATCGAGCCTATCAATACGCGCAATATCCCTGGCTTCTTCCTCAATCGCCAGGATGAGGCTCAGGCGATCTGTGCTGAGGTGGGGGCGCCTAATCTGAAGGTGCAGTTCGATTGCTATCACTGCCAGATCGTTGAGGGTGATGTCGCTGTCAAGTTGAAGCGCGATATGCCTGGTATCGGTCATATCCAGATTGCTGGTGTGCCGGAGCGGCATGAGCCGGATGTCGGTGAACTCAACTATCCCTATCTGCTCAAGTTGATCGATTCGCTGGGGTATCAGGGGTGGATTGGCTGTGAATACAATCCTGCTGGTGCTACTTCTGCTGGTCTGGGGTGGCTTAAGGCGCTGGCTGCTCAAGGGTTGACTACGCTCAAGAACTAAGTTTTTTTGTACTCTGTTGTTGGATGCCGTCCTGTTTTTATTGGGCGGCATTTTTTTTGGGGGGGTAGTCTGCACGGAATGCTTGTGTACGCTCTAGCTTAATTCTGATCTTTCTCCGGTCGGGACGGAGCGCCGGGGGCGGCCCGGCAGCCGCTCACTTTTCTTGTCTCGCCAAGAAAAGTAAGCAAAAGAAGGCGACCGCTGCTGCCTCCGCCCTCCTTCGGAGGGTCCCCGCGTTGGCACGTACCAAGACGGGGAAAATAGATTCGCTTCGCTCAAACTATTTTCCTGATCCGTCTCGGTACGCGCCAACGCGGCGGGTCAGAAGCGGAAAAGCAACCGGCTCGCCTTCGGCTTTGCCTAGGGCTCGCCTGCGGCATCGGTTTTTCTTCGATCTACCGGTGAAGACGGTTTTTATTCTTTTAAATCATTTCCGTCCGTTCGGACTGAGTAGTCGCGCAGCGACGTATCGAAGGCGAAGAACGCCAAGGCAAAGCCGCAGGCGAGTCGGAGGCTGTGCGATGCCGAAGGCGAGCCGTCCGGGGTCCCCCTTGGGGGCCAGCCGGCGGAGTGGGGTGACAAGTGGATCAGAAAAATAGTTTGAGCGAAGCGAATCTATTTTTCCCACTTGTTACCCCGCTCCGTCGGGAACCCTCCGAAGGAGGGCTGGCTCTTAGGGGGCCGTTTTCTTTGCTTACTTTCTTTGGCGGGCCAAAGAAAGTGAGCGGCTGCCGGGCCGCCCCCGGCGCTCCGTTGCGACCGGAGAAAGATCAGAATTAAGCTAGAGCGCAAACAAGCATTCCGTGCAGACTACCCAAGAGCACCAACAAGCAACAAGAAAAGTATTACTCCCTCAACATACCAAAAGCCAACCGCACCAGTTCATCCTCAAACTGCCTGGTCCCCAGCAAAGGCGATTCCTCCAGGGAAGCACTACGAATCACCCCCATCACCGCCCGAGTCAACACAAACATGGCCGCAGCAGAGGGCGCACGAAAGCCCGGTGCGTCGACCTGAGCCAATGCCACGGCCACATGTTCAGCCCCTTCGCGCATGGCCTGCATGATGTTCTCGTGATGGTCCATACGCCAAGCCAGCCGGATCATGGAGCGCTTGAACAGCCCACCCGCTCCGAAGGCTTCGATGAGGAAGCGGATGCGTTCACGGATGATGAGTTCGGGCGCGACGCCGGCAGCGACGGCCTTCTGCATGGAGGCCTGCATCTCATCCATGACCCGCCGCCGCCCGCGATGGATCATCGCCAGCAGGATGGCTTCCTTGGTGGGGAAATACTGGTACAGCGTCCCGATGGAAAACCCGGCCCGTTCGGCAATCCGGTTGGTAGTCAGCTGGGTCTCTCCATGTTCATCGACTAACTGAGCAGTGGCATCGAAAATGGTCTCGATGGTGCGTTGCGCGCGATCCTGCACCGGCTGCTTGCGCATGGCCTGCGCGGCTTGCGGCGGTTTTTTCCTGTGCGAAAGTGCCATGGCGAAAAACTGAGTCCGAAACGAGTTGAGGGCGATGCATCGAAACTGAATAATGCTCATATTTAGCCGATACATCAATGCCTGTCGAATTCACCATGACCACCCAGCCGCTCACCGATCTGCCCGTCCGCAAACTCAGCATCGACCTCGCCAGCGGATTCGCTCGCCATTGGCACGGTGGCGATGCCTATCGCAGCATGTACTTCAATGCGCTGTCGATGAGCTTCCCGGTCGGCGAGCAGTTCTTCATCGACTCGGTGCGTGCCGGTGTGGCGGTGCTGGAGGACAAGCCGCAACACGCTGCCTTGCGCGCGCTGTGCGTGCAGTTCATCGGGCAGGAGTCCACGCACCGCCACCTGCATGGGCTATACAACCGTCATCTGGAAGGGCAGGGCTTGCGCAATCGCTGGCAGCACTGGGCGCAGCGGCGGGTCGAGCGCTGCCGGCGTATCGGCCTGTCGCCGCTGAACCAGCTGGCCGTGACGGCCGCCTATGAGCATTTCACCGCCGTGCTGGCCGATGCCACGCTGCGCTATCAGTGGATGGACGGTGCCGAGGAAAAACTGCAGCGGATGTGGAACTGGCACGCCGCCGAGGAGATGGAGCACAAGACCATCGCCTTCGATCTCTACCGCGTCCTGGGGGGCGGCAGCCTGCGACGCATCGCGTGGTATGCCTATGTGTTTGCGATCTTCGCCACCGAGAGCACCCGGCAGACCCTGGACAACCTGCGTCGCGATCGCAGTCTGTGGCGGTTGGCGACCTGGGGTTCGGCCTGGCGTTTCTGGTGCGGCGGGAAGGGCATGCTGCGGCGTTGCAGCGGACCGCTGCTGGCTTACCTCAAGCCGGGATTCCATCCCGATGATGACGACAACCGCGCCCTCAGCGCGCAGTGGCTGGCGCGCTACAGCGCCTACTGGACGCGTCTCAAGTAAGCCGCCAGGGCATCACCGCCCAGGGTGAGCTCACACCATGCCCAGCATGGCTTCCAGGTCTTCGTCCTCGCCTTGCGGGGTCGACATGTCGAGCACGGCTTCGATGTGATGCAGGTGTTCCAGCATGGTGGCGACGGCGTCTTCGGTGCGGCCTTCGGCGATGGCGTCGATGATCTCGCCATGCTCGTCGTGGGTGCAGGCCGGTACCGTCGGTGAGTCGTAGAGCACGATGATGAGGCAGGTGAGCGAGGCCAGTTCGCGCATCATCTTGCTCATGACCGGGTTGTCCACCATGTCGGCGATGCGGATATGGAATTCGCCGGAGAGGCGGATGATGGCGCGCCGGTCATTGCTGGCGCGTGCGCGCGCTTCTTCTTCCACATGGGCGCGCAGCTGGGCGATGTGCTCGGGCCGGGTGTTCTCGCACAGATGGCGCAGCAGCGCCGGTTCCACCAGGCGCCGGGCGGCGAAGATGTTGCGCGCTTCTTCCGGTGTCGGGCTAGCCACGAAGGCGCCGCGATTGGGGATGGTGGCGATCAGGCCTTCATGCGCCAGTCGCGCCAGTACCTCGCGCACCCGGGTGCGATTGACGCCAAAGATCCCCGCCAGCTTTTCTTCCACCAGCTTGGTGCCGGGGGTGAGCCGGTGTTCCATGATCGCGCCCAGGATACGTTCGTAGATCGCATCGCCCGCCATGGGGCGGGTGCTGAAAACCTGGCCCGGCAGCGGACTGCTGTCCGGATTGTCTTGCCGGGTCGCTTTCGTCGCTTTCGTCGCGTTCTTGCGGGGGCTTGCTGCGGTGCTGGTGCTCATGTCGTCTCGGCGCTCGCGCGGGTGCGGGTGGTCTCTGTGGGCGTCATGATAACGGAAAATTGTGGAAAATGATTGTCACAAAAGTCTAAATCACTCAACACAAAATTGGTGCATCCTGTCTGCACTTGGCTGGGGCGGATTCCCGCTGCCCCCCAGCAGCAGGAGCGTGTTTGGTGCGGGCTGCTTGGTTTTTCTCCGTGGCAACAAGCTGCTGGCTGAAGCAGAAGCCAGTGCCGGCAAGGCTTGCAGGAGGCTTTTTCATCACCCGGGACAGGGCGTTGCGGTGCTGGCACAGCACTTGCATAAATGGTGGCAATAGATTTTTGAATTGTCACAATTTAACGGTCCGCCATTCACCCCTGGGAGAAAACGATGCAAAAGCCGATGCAAAAGCAAATCCGCAAGTCCCCGTCCGGCCTGTACTTCAAGGCCGCCGCGCTGGCCGCGTTGTTGGCCTGTGGCAGTCTGGCTGCCGGTTCGGCCGCGGCGCAGGCCAAGCCCAAGATCAAGCTGGCCTATGCCAAGTGCGCCCACTGCATGGCCATGTCGATGGTGCCGGCGCTGGCGCAGAACGTGGAAATCGAGGGCATCAATTTCACCGCCGGCAGCGATGCGTTGACGGCGCTGGTGTCCAAGAGCGTCGATATCGCCCAGGTGACTTACCTGGCCTATGTCAGCGGCCTGGACAAGGGCTTCGACCTGGTGGCGGTGTCGGGCCAAGTCAATGGCGGTTCCGAGATGCTGGTGGGCAAGGACAGCAAGCTGGCCTCGGACGACTGGGCCGGCTTGAAGAAGCTGATTGCCGACTACAAGGCCCAGGGCAAGCCCTTCCGCATCGCCGCCTCGCGCGGCAACGCACAGGACCTGCACATGCGCGGCGAACTGGCCGGCCATGGCATCGATCCTTCCAAGGACGTGCAGTTCGTCAATATCCCCAATCCTTCCGATCACGCAGCGGCGCTCTCGCGCGGCGAGGTGGAGCTGATCTGCTCGGTCGAGCCCTTTGCTTCGCAGATCCGCATGACCGGCGTGGGCAAGCATTTCGCCTATCCGTATGACCAGGCGGCGGGGCGTCTGACCAACCTGATCGTGACGCGCTCGGATGTGATCAAGGAGCATCCGGCCGAGGTCAAGGAGACCGTGGCCGCCGTGGTCCGGCTGGTGGATGGCTTGCAGAAGGACAAGCAGGGCTGGATCAACAGCATCGTCAAGGGCACCGGCCTGGACCCGAAGATCGCCACCGAGGCCCTCAGCAATGCCTATCCCGACTATCGCATGTACCGCACCCAGACCAAGGCGATCGCCGTGATGATGAAGGACCTCAGGTACGTCTCCAGCGATGTCTCGTCCCTGGCCGAGAAGAACATGGACTACAGCTTCCTGATGAGTGTCACCGGCAAGCCCAAGACCGAACTCGGTTATTGATCTGCGCATCCGCACATCCGTACCCCCCACGAGGAAGGAATCACCATGAGTGGATTGAAGCACTCCCTGTCGGAAGCGAAGTGGCGCTTTGCCGTGCCGCTGTTGCTGGTCTTGTCCTGGGAGGCGTTCTCCCGTTCGGGGATGATCCCGGCCTCGCTGCTGCCGGCGCCGTCGCGGGTCTTCGCGACCTGGATGGACTGGATCTTCGGCATCAACGAGTCGGCCCAGGACAGCAGCGGCAAATGGATCTATGACGCCATGGCCAGTTGCCTGCGCGTCACCGCCGGTTACCTGATCGCCGCGGTCTCGGGCATCGCCCTGGGCGTGGCCATCGGCTGGTGGCGCTGGGTCGAGCGTGCCATCGAGCCCACCGTGCAGATGCTGCGACCGGTGCCGCCGGTGTCGTGGATCCCGCTGGCCATCATCTGGTTCGGCATCGCCAACAAGCCGGCCATCTTCCTGGTGTTCCTGGGGGCGTTCTTCCCCATCCTGATGAACACCGTGCATGGCGTGAAGACGGCCGACCGCAACCTCCTGCGGGCGGCTGCCATGGCCGGGGCGCGCCAGGGCCAGCTGCTGCGTTTCGTGATCCTGCCGGCGGCCATGCCCAGCATCTTCGCGGGCTTGCGCATCGGCATCGGCAGCGCCTGGATGCTCACCGTCACGGCCGAGATGGTGGCGGTCAAGAGCGGTCTCGGCTATGCGCTGTGGGATTCGTATTACTTCCTGCGCTACGACCTGGTGATCGCCGCCATGATCAGCATCGGCTTGCTGGGCTTCCTGGCTGACTGGATCCTGAAGCAGATCATGAACTCCATGCTGCGCTGGCAGCATGTCTCGACCGTGCAGGGCAAGGGCTGAGCCGGCTCCTGTCCTGGCTGCACGCACCGACCAAGGAAAACACATCATGGCATTCATCGAATTGAACGACATCGTCAAGGTCTTCAAGGACCGCAAGCGTGGCACCGACATGCTGGCCATCGACCACGTCAGCCTGAAGCTGGAGAAGAAGGAATTCCTCTGCCTGCTGGGCCCCTCCGGCTGTGGCAAGTCCACGCTGCTGAACATGATCGCCGGCTTCGAATTTCCCACCACCGGCGAGGTCAAGGTGGCCGGGCGCACCATCACCGGGCCGGGTGCCGACCGCGGCATGGTGTTCCAGCAGGCCAACCTGATGCCCTGGTTGCCGGTGTGGGACAACGTCGCCTTCTCCCTCAAGCTGCAGGGCAAGAGTGCGGCCGAGCGGTGCGCGGCGGCCCAGCCCTTCATCGAGACGGTCAAGCTCAAGGGCTTCGAGAACCACTATCCCAGCGAGCTCTCCGGTGGCATGGCGCAACGGGTGGGGATCGCCCGCGCCTTGCTGCAGAACCCCTCGGTGATCCTGATGGACGAACCCTTCGCCGCCCTCGACGCCCAGACCAAGATGGAGATGCAGGAGGAACTGGTAGCCCTGTGGCAGCGCTACGAGGGCACCATCGTCTTCGTCACCCATAGCGTGGACGAGGCGTTGATCCTGGCTACCAAGGTGGCGGTGATGACCCACCGTCCGGGTCGCATGCGCGAGCTGATCGACATCGACCTGCCGCGTCCGCGCGATACCACCACCCAGGAATTCAACCACGCCAAACGCCACATTCTGGGCCTGATCCGCGAGGAAGCGGCGCTGGCCCATGCCGACGCCGCCCTGCTGGCGGCCTGAAAGGAAACACCATGACCCAACGCACCCTGCTCGGCATGCTCACGCCGTCCTCCAACACCACGCTGGAACCGGTGACCACCGCCATGCTGGCCGATATCCCCGAGGCCAGCGCCCATTTCGGACGCTTTCGCGTCACCGAGATCGCCTTGTCCAACCAGGCGCTGGCGCAGTTCGATGACAGCGAGATCCTGCGCGCAGCCGAACTGCTGGCGCATGCCAAGGTCGGCAGCATCGGCTGGAACGGGACTTCTTCCGGCTGGCTGGGATTCGAGGCCGATGAGCGACTGTGCGCCCGCATCACCGAGGCCACCGGCATCCCGGCCTGCACCTCGGTGTTGGCCTTGAACGAGATCTTCGAGCGCACCGGGGTGAAACGCTTCGGCCTGGTGACGCCTTATCTCGACGACGTGCAGGCCGCCATCATCAGCAACTATGCCGGCGCTGGCTACGAGTGCGTGGCTGAACGCCATCTGCGCAAGCAGGACAATTTTTCCTTCTCCGAAGTGGGGGCCGAGGAGTTGCGCGCCATGGTGCGCGAGGTGGCCCGCGACAAGCCGCAGGCCATCACCATCTTCTGCACCAACCTGCGCGGCGCGCCGCTGGTGGAAGAGCTGGAGCGCGAAGTCGGCATCCCCATCTACGACACCATTTCCACGGTGGTGTGGAAGTCGCTCAAGCAGGCCGGCGCCGATCCCTCGCGCATCCGCCACTGGGGCAGCCTGTTCCGCGACGTGGCGTGATGCCACCCCATATTGGTCACATCGAAAGGAAGACGGATGGATAGCTTTGACCTGGTGATCCGCAACGGTACGGTGGCGACTGCCTCCGACCTGATGCAATGTGACGTCGGCATCAAGGACGGCAAGGTCGCCATGCTGGGCCGCGACCTCCCGCGCGGCCGCGAAGAGATCGATGCCAGTGGCAAGCTGGTGCTGCCCGGTGGCGTCGATGCGCATTGCCACCTGGACCAGCCGATGGAGGAGGGCCTGAAGATGGCCGACGATTTCAGGAGCGGCACGCTCTCGGCCGCCTGCGGCGGCACCACCACGGTGATCCCGTTCGCGGCGCAGGCCAAGGGCGGCTCGCTGCGGGCGGCGGTGGAGGACTATCATCGTCGCGCCGAGGGGCGTGCCGTGATCGACTATGCCTTCCACATGATCGTCAGCGATCCCAGCGAGAAGGTCCTCAAGGAAGAACTGCCGCAGCTGGTGCGGGAGGGCTATACCTCCTTCAAGATCTACATGACCTATGACGATCTCAAGCTCAACGACCGTCAGATCCTCGACCTGCTGGCCCTGGCGCGGCGCGAGGGGGCGTTGGTGATGGTGCATGCGGAAAACGCCGACTGCATCGGCTGGCTGACCGAGCAGCTGGAGGAGGCCGGCTTGACCGCGCCCAAATACCACGCCCATTCGCGCTCGATGCTGGTGGAGCGCGAGGCCACGCATCGCGCCATTGCGCTCTCGGAACTGGTGGATGTGCCCATCCTGATCGTGCATGTCTCTGGCAAGGAAGCCATCGAGCAGATCCGCTGGGCGCATGGTCACGGCCTGCGCATCCACGCCGAGACCTGTCCGCAATACCTGGTGCTGACCGCCGATCACCTGGACGATGGCTACCATGGTGCCAAGTGCGTCTGCAGTCCGCCGCCGCGCGACAAGGCCAACCAGCAATACGTCTGGGATGGCCTGGCCAGCGGCCTGTTCACGGTGTTCTCGTCAGATCATGCACCGTTCCGCTATGAGGATCCGCAGGGCAAGAAACCGGGGGGCAAGGAAGTGCCTTTCCGTTATATCCCCAACGGCACGCCGGGGCTGGAGACGCGCATGCCCATCCTGTTCTCGGAAGGCGTGGTCAAGGGCCGCATCGATCTGAACCGCTTCGTCGCCCTGACCGCGACCGATCCGGCCAAGATGTATGGCCTTTATCCGCGCAAGGGCACCATTGCCATCGGCAGCGATGCCGATATCGCCATCTGGGATCCGCACCGTCAGGTCACTGTCAGCAATGCCATGTTGCATCACGACGTCGATTACACCCCTTACGAGGGCATGCAGCTGACCGGCTGGCCGGTCATGACGATCTCGCGCGGCGAGGTGGTGTGGAACGATGGCAAGGTCACCGATGCCTTCGGCCGGGGCCAGTTCCTGCCCTGTGGCTTGCCGGATCCGGCGCGGCCAAAACAACAGATTCCGTGATGACAACAAAATATAAACAATTTATCGACTATTTATAGGTTACCCTTCAGCAGGACAGTTTGTCGGCCGTAATACAGATGGGGGGAGGGGACATCATGCATTGCTGGACAGCAAATCGCGCTTGCGTGGTCGTGTCATCCCGCCATTTTCCCAATGATGACCACCTCCACCGCCCATGATGAACAATCTCTCGCTGAAGAAAAAACTCTGGCTTCCCCTGGTGTTTTCCTGGATGGCCTTGCTGTTCCTCTCGGTCTGGCATGCCTACCAGACCCGTGACCTGCAGATTGCCGAGCGCCAGCGCGGCCTGGAGGACGTCACCGAGATGGCCTATACCACCGTGGCCGGCTACGCCAAGCTGGAGTCCGAGGGCAAGCTCTCGCACGAGGATGCGCAGAAGGGCGCCATCGCCCGGGTGCGCGACCAGCGCTATACCGGCGACGGCTATGCCACGCTGGTGGGCGCGGATTCGACCATCGTGATGCATCCCATCAACAGCAAGCTCGATGGGCGCAACATGATCGATTTCAAGGATGCCAAGGGCAATCCGCTCTACAAGATGATCGCCGCCGCCGGAGCCTCAGCCCCTGGCCAGGGTTACCTGGAATACTGGTGGCCGCGTCCGGGCAGCGACAAGCCCAGTCCCAAGATGGGCTTCGTCAAGCGCTTCAAGCCCTGGAACTGGGACCTGATCTGTAGCGTGTATTCGGACGACATCGAGGCCGATTTCCGTCGCGCCCTGATCCAGGCCGTGGTGGTGCTGGTGGCCCTGGGCCTGTTGCTGTCGGTGATTGCCGCGCTGGTGTCGCGCAATATCTTCCGCTCCATCGGTGGCGAACCCACCGAGGCTGCCGAGATGGCCCGCAAGATCGCCGCTGGCGACCTGACCGGCAACATCCGCACCGCCGGTGGCGACAACCAGAGCCTGGTGGCGGCGGTGGCCTATACCCGCGACCGCCTGGTCGATACCGTGCACGGCATCCAGAATGCGACCGAGTCGATCAAGACCTCGGTCGATGAAATCGCCAACGGCAACATGGATCTCTCCAACCGCACCGAGCAGCAGGCCGGTTCGCTTGAAGAAACCGCCTCGGCCATGGAGGAGTTGACCTCCACCGTCAAGCAGAACGCCGCCAACGCCCAGCACGCCAACCAGCTCGCCTCCAGTGCCGCCAAGGTAGCCATCCAGGGTGGCGAAGTGGTGGGGCAGGTGGTCGATACGATGGCGTCCATCAATGCCTCTTCGCGCAAGATCGTCGATATCATCAGCGTCATCGATGGCATCGCCTTCCAGACCAATATCCTGGCCCTGAACGCCGCTGTGGAAGCGGCGCGGGCCGGTGAGCAGGGCCGCGGCTTTGCCGTGGTGGCCTCGGAAGTGCGTTCGCTGGCGCAGCGCTCGGCGGCTGCCGCCAAGGAGATCAAGCAACTCATCGATGACTCCGTGGGTAAGGTCGATGCCGGTACCCAGCTGGTGCAGCAGGCCGGCCAGACCATGCAGGAAGTGGTCTCCAGCATCCAGGGCGTGTCCACCGTGGTCAACGAGATCGCCACCGCCAGCCACGAGCAAAGCTCGGGCATCGAGCAGGTCGGCGAGGCCATCGTCCAGATGGATGAGACCACCCAGCAGAATGCCGCCCTGGTGGAGCAGGCCGCCGCCGCTGCCCAGTCGCTGCAGGAACAGGCCGACAAGCTGGTGCGCCTGGTGGGAGTGTTCACGCTGGATCGTACGAGCCGCGCTGTTGCACCACACTAGAGCTTGATGCTGTTTGCACCGGGAAGTGGCGCATGCTGCGCCAAAATGGTTTGATCGAATAAATAATTTGAATAATCAGGTTTTGCAGCAGGAAATGCTGCAAACCATGTTTCCCGGTGTCAAATACGGCAGCACTATTTGCCGTCTCTTCTCTACCATGAAGGCCGTTTGGATGCGCTGCAACATGCATCGGACGGCCTTTTTTCATGGCCGCTTCCGCATCGCTGGCGCTCCGTTGTCTTCCCTGGAGTCAAGATGTCCACCGCCACCGCCGCACCACGTTCCGTTTCCCTTCAGCACCAGCCGATGAGCCGCCTGTTCCTGGTGTGCGTGGTGCTGGCCATCTGCATCTGGGGCGGCAACTGGCCGGTGATGAAGTTCGGCAGCCAGTTCATCCCGCCGCTGTGGTTCGCGGCCAGTCGCTTCCTGTCGGCGGCGATCCTGAGTTTCATCATCGCCGCCGTGCTGGGCAAGCTGCGCCTGCCGACCCGCCAGGAATGGCCGGTGGTGGCTGGCGTGGGGGTCTTGCAGATGGGGCTGTTCACGGCGCTGGTGACGGGCGCCCTGCATTTCGTCATGCCAGGGCGCGCCTCGCTGATTGCCTATGCCACCTCGATCTGGGTGGTGCCGGGCGCGGCGCTGGTGCTGAAGCACAAGCTGAGCAGCCAGCAATCGGCGGCGACCGTGTGCAGCTATGCGGGGATTGCCGTGATCGTGCTGCCGGCGCTGCTGCATGCCGACCTGCACAGCATGATCGGCTACCTGATGCTGGGCGCGGCCTCGCTGTCGTGGGCCATGAACATCCTGCAGATCAAGCTCACGCCGGGCGTGAAGCTGGACTTCGACCTCTTGCCCTGGCAGACGCTGGTGGCGGCCGTGCCGCTGTGCGCGCTGGCCTTGGCCGTCGATGGCGCGCCGGTGTTCCTGCACAATCCGCATGCCTGGGGTGTGATCGCCTATACCGGCCCGCTGGCCACGGCCCTGACTTTCCTGATCGTATTGCAGATGACCCAGCGTCTCTCGCCCGTGACCGTGTCAGTGTGCATGCTGGGCGTGCCGGTGGTGGGCCTGACACTGTCGTCGCTGGTCTTCGGTGAACAGCTCTCGCCGGATCTCTTGCTGGGCATGGGCCTGCTGTGCCTGGGCCTGGTGTTGCCGGCACTGCCGTCGCTGGGCATGCGCCGCCTGGCGACCAAGGGCTGATTGCGCCGGCCCTAGCGGTCGGTCAGGTAGCGCGCGATGCGTTCGCCCAGCAGTTCACGCAAGGCCCGCACCGTCGGTGACAGGCTCATGCGGTGGGTGCAGACCAGATTGAGCGGCGAGGCCTCGCCTTCGTAATCGGGCAGCAGCGCTTCCAGCCGGCCATTGCGCAGGTCGGCCAGCACATCCAGGCGCGACTTGTAGGCGATGCCGCGCCCATCCACCGCCCAGCGGTGCACCATCTCGCCATCGTCGCAGACGCGGTCGCCGCTGACCTGTACCTGCAGCGGTGCGCCATCCTGGAAGAATCCCCATTGCGAATGCAGCATGTCCGAGAGCAGGTAGCGCAGGCAATTGTGCTGGCGCAGGTCGGCCGGCGTGCGTGGCCGACCGTGGCGCGCCAGGTAGTCGGGCGAGGCACACAGCACGCGACGATTGTCGGGCGCCAGCGGCAGCGCCACCAGGCTGGAATCCTCGGGCGGGCTGTAGCGGATCGCCACTTCCACCGGCTGGCGGAACATGTCGGCCACGCGATCGCTGATGCGCACCTGCAGGCTCACCGCCGGATGCTGGGCCTGGAACTCGTCCAGCCACTGGCACATCAGGTTGCGGCCGAAATCAGAGGGTACCGATAGCGACAGGTTGCCGCCGACCACGCGGCGGCCATGGGCCACGGCGTCGCGTCCGGCATTGACTTCGGCCAGGACGTTGCGGGCGTATTGCAGGTAGCGCTCGCCATCGGGCGTGAGGCGCAGGCTGCGGGTGGAGCGGGCCAGCAGGCGCGCGCCCAGTTCGCCTTCCAGGCGCTTCATGGCGGCACTGGCCACGGCCGGGGTCACATCATGCTGGCGGGCGGCAGCCGAGAGGCTGCCGTTGTCGGCGGCGCAGACGAAGATGGCAAGGTCTTCCAGTCGGATCATGGTGGTCGGGAATTCGGGTAGGGGCCTTATTTTACTTTCAAAAATATTTTGAAAATGTTTCTGTCGCCTTCTGCTTTTTTGAAGCCGGAGGATGGCCGATGATGCCCTCCAGAGAGATGGTCCATCTCCCGCAATCCGATCCATTTTTTGAAGGAAATTCCATGAGCCTCCTCCAGTTCGCCCGCAAGCGCCATTCCACCAAGGCCTTCGATCCCAGCCGCAAGATCCCCGCCAACGTCATCGCCGAACTGCGCGAATTGCTGCGCCTGGCACCGTCCTCGGTCAATTCCCAGCCCTGGCATTTCGTGTTGGCCAGTACCGATGCCGGCCGGGCGCGCGTGGGCAAGGCGGCCGAAGCCGGCTATCCCTACAACCTGCCCAAGATCCTCAACGCCTCGCATGTGCTGGTGCTGTGCGCCCGTACCGGGATCAGCGAGCCGCATCTGGAGGCCCTGCTGGAGAAGGAAGAAGCCGATGGCCGCTTCGCCAATCCCGAGGCGCGCGCCGGTCAGCGCGGCTCGCGCCTGATGTACAGCAACCTGCATCGCTATGAATTGAAGGACGCCCAGCACTGGATGGAGAAGCAGGTCTACCTGGCCCTGGGCACGCTGCTGCTGGGCGCGGCCGCGCTGGAAGTGGATGCGGTGCCGATGGAAGGTTTCAATGCCAAGGTGCTGGATGAGGAACTGGGTTTGCGCGAGCAGGGCTTCACCAGCGTAGTGCTGGTCGGCCTGGGCTACCACGGTGCCGACGACTTCAATGCCAGGCTGCCCAAGTCACGCCTGGCGGCCGAGGCGCTCTTCACCGAGCTCTGAGGCGCCGGGTCCCGATGATCTGACTCCCGTTCGGCCTGAGTAGGCCCCTGGGGCCGTATCGAAGGTACGCTCCCTCCGTGCGCCTTCGATACGCGGCTGTGCCGCTACTCAGGACGAACGGCCGGCAGTGTTGCGATGATCGTGGACACAGCTCAAACAGGCGAGCTCAGATTTGCATGTCCAGATTTGCGTGTTTCAGATTTGCGCATTTCAGATTTGCGCATTTCAGATTTGATTGATCAGCGCATTGGCCGCCTGCTGCAAGGCCGGCAGGATGCGCCCCAGCGCCTGCTCCCGCGATTCGCTGGCCATCGGAATGCTCAGGCTCAATGCGCCGATCACCTTGGCGTGCCGGTTCTTGAGCGGCACCGCGATGCCGCGCACGCCGGTCTGCAATTGCTGTTCCACCAGCGCGTAGCCGAGTTGCCGGGCGCGCGCGATCTCTTCATAGAGCTGGCCGGGATCGGTGATGGTGTGCGGGGTGAAGGGCGTCATGGGGCAACTGGCCAGCCATTCCCGCACCTGCGGCTCGGGCAGGGCGCCCAGCATCACGATGCCCGGTGAGGCCAGTTGCGCCGGTACCCGCGCGCCCAGCACGAAGCCGGTAGTCATCACCCGGGTGGCGCCGTTGCGGGCGATGAAGACCAGGTCCCAGCCATCGAGCACGCTGGCATAGACGGCCTCGCCGGTCTGTCCGGTGATCTGTTGCAGGAAGGGCTGCAGGATGCGCGGCAGCGGCGCCGAATCGAAATAGGACCAGCCCACCTTGAGCACGCGCGGCGTCAGCGTGAAGGTCTTGCCCTCGCTGTGCAGGTAGCCCAGGTGTTCCAGCGTCAGCAGGTAACGCCGCGCGGCAGTGCGCGACAGGCCGGTGCGGGCGGCCACCTGGGCCGAGGTCATGCGCTGGTTGTCGTAGTCGAAGGCTTCCAGGATCAGCAGGCCCTTCTCCAGTCCGGCGATCCAGTCGCGCCGCGACAGGCCGCCTTCGTTATTCTCTCCGACCTCGCCGGCCTCCTCGGACGCGGGCAGATTTTCTTCCTGGCTCATCGCCCTCTCCTCATACCCACATCATCAAGGTATTGGCCGTGGTCTGCAGCGCCGGCACGCCCCGCGAGATGGCTTCCTCGCGCGGGCAGGTGGCGATGTTGGAGGTCACGCTCAGGGCGCCGATGACGCGGCCGTTGCGGTTCTTCACCGGGATGGCGATGCCGCGCATGCCCATCTCGAACTGGTTCTCGGTGATGCCATAGCCCTGCTTGCGCATGGTGAGGATTTCCTGGAACAGCGCCGCCTTGTCGGTGACCGCCATGTGGGTGTGCGGGATCAGCGTGACCCGGTCCAGATAGGCCTGTATCTCGGCATCCTCGCGGGTGCCCAGCAGCACGCGGCCGGCGGTGGTGGTGTAGGCCGGCAGGCGGGTGCCGGGCTCGAAGCCGGCATTGACCAGTTGCGCCGCGGTGACCCGCGTCACATAGACGATCTCATCCCCGTCGAGCAGGGAGAAATTGGTCGATTCCTGCAACTGCTGGGTCAGCCGCTGCAGGAAGGGGACCACCGCGCGCGGCACCCGTGCCGACTCCAGGTAGGACTGGCCGAGGTTCAGCAGGCGCGGCATGAGCCAGAACTTCTTGCCGTCGGAGGCCGCCATGCCGGTATGCACCAGCGTGAGCAGGTAGCGTCGCGCGGCGCTGCGGGTCAGGCCCACGCGCTCGGCTACTTCGCTGGCGGTCAGCTGCGGCGAATCGCTGTTGAAGGCGGTGATGACGTCGAATCCCTTCATCAGGCCTTCGATCAGATCACGCTTCTGGATGTCAATTTCTACGGGACTTTGGTCGATCATCGTAAAAAAAACCGATAAATGAGTGATTGGCGAACAATTTGCGCGATTATCGCACGTTTAGTGACGATTTGGTCTTTTTGAGGGATGGGGGCTTGGCTATACTCGCCTCCGAGACAAATCATCGGGATCATGATGAACACCATAGAAAACAATCCTGTCCCCACCAATCCGCTGGGCATCGATGGCATCGAGTTCATCGAATACGCCACCACCGAGCCGCTGGCGCTGGGTGCCGTGCTGGAGCGCATGGGTTTTGAGCAGGTCGGCCGCCATCGTTCGCGCGAGGTGGTGCTGTATACCCAGGGCGAGATGAACGTGATCGTCAATGCCGACGTCGCGGCCCGGGCCGGATTCGACAATGACGTCCAGTCCACCAACCTGAGCGCCATCGCCCTGCGCGTGCGCGACGCCAACGAAGCCTATCGTCGCGTCACCGAGCTGGGCGCCTGGGGCATCCCGACCCGTGCCGGGGCGATGGAGCTGAACATCCCTGGCGTGCATGGCTGCGGTGACTCCATCATCTATTTCGTCGATCGCTATCGCGACTTTTCCATCTACGACGTCGATTTCAAACCGTCCAGCCAGGAGCGCCGCAAGACCACGGCCCTGGCCGGCATGCACTTCTTCGGACTGGTGCAGGCGGTGCGTCCGGATCGCCTGCGCGAGTGGATCGATTTCTACTCGACCCTGATGGGCTTCACCGTGCTGCCGGAAGGCCAGTTCTTCGGCATCCTGCCCAAGGGCAGCCTGCTGGTCAGTCCCTGCCGCCAGTTCTATATCCAGTTGGTGGAGCCGCCCGAAGGCACCGAGGACATCCATTGGGAAGAGGAATTGCTGCGCCTGGGCCTGGGCGCGCCCGATGTGTTGCAGGCGGTACGGCAGTTGCAGGAGCGCGGCGTGGTCTTTGTCGACCGTGCTCCTACCCAGGTCAGCGAGCGCGGTGCGCTCACCCAGCTCTACAAGGGCGGCGTCAGTTTCGAACTGGTGCGCAGCCAGAAAGACAGGAAGTGAAGTCATGAAGGAAATCACAGGAACCACGCGCATCTTCCCGGTCATCGGCTGGCCGGTGGAGCAGGTCAAGGCGCCGACGCTGTTCAACGCCTATTTCAAGCATCACGACCTGGATGCCCGCGTCATCCCGTTTAAGATCGAACCGGAGCGCTACTGCGAAGCGGTGCGCATGTTCATGAAGACCGAGAACGTGGGCGGCATCTTCGTCTCCATCCCGCACAAGCGCATGACGCTGGACGCGGTCGACCAGGCTACCCTGCGCGCCCGCGTGGCCGGTGCCTGCAATGCGGTCTATCGCGATGCCGAGGGCGTCATCCGGGGCGACCTGATCGATGGCGAGGGCTTCATCCGCGCCCTGGCGCGCACGGTCGGCGACACGCCGCTGGTATGGAACCGCACCCGCGCCCTGGTGGTGGGCACCGGTGGCGTGGGCTGCGCCATCGTGGCCTCGCTGGCGGCACAGGGCGTGGCCGAGATCTGTGTCTACGACACCCACCGTGCTGGCGCCGAGGAATTGCTGGCACGCGTGCAGGAGGCCTTCCCGGCGACCCGGGTGCGTTTTGCCCAGCCCGATGCCACTGGCTTCGACCTGCTGGTGAACTGCACGCCGCTGGGCATGCATGTGGGCGACCCCATGCCCTTCGCGCTGGAAGGCATCAGCCCGCAGGCCATCGTCGCCGACTGCGGCATGAAGATCGAGATGAGCCAGTTGCTGGTGCAGGCGCAGGCCAAGGGCTGCCGCATCCAGAAGGGCAAGGAGATGCTCATCGAGCAGGCGCCGCTGTATCTCGAACTGTTCGGCTGGCCGGGCGTGTCGGCTGATGATTTCCGTCACCTGGAGGCCCTGTGAACCTCGACAATTTCGGCATGGACACCATCACCCTGCCGGGTGGGCTGGAGTCCAAGTTGCAGGCTTCGATCGGCGCGGGTTTCTCGCAGATCATGCTGTGGTCCAAGGACCTGGTCGGCTATCCCGGTGGGCTGGACGCCGCCGTGGCGCTGGTGCGTGCCAGCGGCCTGCGCGTGACCGGCATCCAGGTCATGCGCGACTATGAAGGCTTGCAGGGGACCCTGCACGAGTACAAGGTCGACGTCGCCAAGAACCTGCTGCAGATCTGCAAGGCCGTGGGCGCACCGCTCTTGCTGGTGTGTTCCTCGACCTCGCAGCACGCCAGCGGCGACACCGCCCACATCGCCCGCGACCTGGCCAAGCTGGCCAACCTGGCGGTGCCGCTGGGCATCCGCGTGGGCTTCGAGGCGCTCTCCTGGGGCCGTCACATCAACCAGTACATGCAGGCCTGGGAAGTGGTGGAGCTGGCCGATCACGCCAATCTGGGCGTGGTGATCGATTCCTTCCACATCCTCGCCAACCGGGGCGCGCTGGAAGACCTGGATGCCATCCCCGGTCGGCGCATCGCCATGGTGCAGCTGTCGGACTTCATGTGGCGCGAGATCCGCAGCCCCGAGGAAAGGCTGGAGACGGCGCGTCACCTGCGCGTCTTCCCTGGCGAGGGCGAGCATTCGCTGGAGCTCTCGGACATGGTGCGGCGCCTGCATCGCGGTGGCTACCGGGGCGATTACAGCTTCGAGGTGTTCAACGACGACTACCTGCAGATGGCGCCGGCCGTGGTGGCCGAGCGCGCGCGGCGTTCCGCCAAGTGGGTGACCGACCAGGTGCTCAGGCGCGGCCTGCGGGTGCGCGAACCGATGTTTGCCTGACTATGCGGCCGATCACCCACCCACTACAGAACAAGGGTGATGGCTATTGAGGTGAGCCCTCAAATTGCATCAATCAACAACAAGAAAAGCCAGGCAGCACTGGCCACACCAATACAACACTGCGACAACAGAGGAGACGACATGACAGCCTGGCCCCCACCGACCTGAGCCTTGCCCACCGGCCCCACGCCGGACGCCTTTCCCATCTCCGACCCTCGTGCCGCGCCTGCGCCGGCAGGGGAGGCCCTGCGCCCAGTGCCCAGTGCCAGGGATGAGGTGCAGCACTCACCACAACGACAACAGAGAACAGCGAGACATGAAAACCAGATCCCTACGGACACCCGTCGCCCTTGGCCTGCTGCTGGCAGCCTCGGGTTCTGCCCTGGCGCAAAGCGCGGCCAGCAACGTGACCCTCTATGGCACCATCGATCAATACCTGGGCTACATGCGCAGCAGCACCGGGAAGAGCCTGTGGGGCGTCAACGATGGCGCCATCCTGCGCAGCCGTCTCGGCCTGAAGGGCTACGAAGACCTGGGCGGCGGCTATGCGGCCACCTTCACGCTGGAAAACGGCTTTGCCGGTGACACCGGCGGCCTGGCCGACAGCACCCGCCTGTTCGATCGCCAGTCCTGGGTCGGTATCAAGACCCCGGAGGCAGGCGAGTTCCGCATGGGCCGCCAGAACAGCGTGCCTTTCTTCATCGGCGGCGCCATCGACTACACCGAGCGCACCACCTACGGCTCCATCATCAATACCTTCGGCGTGCCGTCGCGCTTCGATAACGACCTGTCGTGGAAATCGCCGCGCTGGGCCGGCTTCCAGTTCGACGTCCACTACGCCATGCCCGAGACGGCCGGCGAAGGCCTGGGCCGTCGCGGCGTCTACCAGTTCGGCCTGGACTACACCAATGGCGCCTATCGCGCCGGCTATGCCGGCCTGATGGCCAAGCCCAATGCCGGTGGCTTGTACGACAATACGGTGCAGTACCACAACGTCTACTTCGATTACGACTATGGTCCGGGCAAGGTCTATCTGGCCTATGTGCGCAGCAACAACAGCACCGCCAATGCCAATGGCAACAACGCGGCCACCATCCTCAACAACGTCAGCAATCCCAACAACTACTTTGCCGGCAACGACCCCAACATCCAGCGTTTCTACAACGTCTACCAGGTCTCGGCCGACTATCGCCTCACGCCGCAGTTGCGCATTGGCGCGCTCTATGGCGTGATGGTCGATACCAGCCACAAGGATGGCGGCGCCCAGGGCGGCAACGTCGGCGCCTACTACGACCTGTCCAAGCGCACCACGCTGTATGGTTTTGCCAACTACATGAAGAACCAGGCCAATGCCGGCTGGCGCTTCAGCGGTTCGGCCGGACCCGGCAGCAACCTGGCCGGGGCGGATATCAATGGCAAGAGCCTGGTCGGCTTGCAGATGGGCATCCTGCATCGATTCTGATGCAGCCTGACCCGCAATCGTCCACTATGGCATCTTCAGACGGAGACACTATGCAACCCAGACATACATCGGCGACCCCGGCGCAGGACGCCGGCGACCACACCCAGCAGAGCAAGAAGGCCGCCGCCAGCGGCTGGATCGGCTCGGCGCTGGAATACTATGACTTCTTCATCTATGCGACGGCGGCTTCGCTGATCTTCCCGCAGCTGTTCTTCCCCAAGGGCGATCCGACCACCGCCATCATCGCCTCGCTGGCCACCTATGGCGTGGGGTATGTGGCGCGCCCCATCGGCGCCTTCGTGCTGGGCCACCTGGGGGATACCCATGGCCGCAAGAACGTGCTGCTGTGGTGCATGTTCATGATGGGCTTCTCTACCATCGGGGTCGGGCTCCTGCCCACCTATGACCAGGTCGGCCTGTGGGCGCCGGCATTGCTGGTGATCATGCGCCTGTTGCAGGGCTTTGCAGTGGCCGGCGAGATCTCGGGGGCCAGTTCCATGATCCTGGAACACGCGCCGTTCGGTCGACGCGGCTTCTTCTCCAGCTTCACGCTGCAGGGCGTGCAGGCCGGGCAGATCCTGGCGGCGGCGGTGTTCCTGCCGCTGGCGCACTACATGCCGGCCGAGCAGTTCAATGTCTGGGGCTGGCGCATTCCCTTCCTGCTCAGCTTCGTGGTCATCATCGCCGGCTGGGTGATCCGCCGTACCGTCGAGGAAACCCCGGTCTTCAAGGCCGCCGACAAGAACGATACGCAGCGCCGTTCGCCGGTGGTCGATGCCTTCCGTGACTGCACGCCCAACATGCTGCGCGTGGTCTGCATGGCGCTCATGAACGTGATCCCGGTGGTGGCCACCATCTTCGGCGCGGCCTATGCGGTGCAGCCGGCCTATGGCATCGGCTTCGCCAAGGACGTCTACCTGTGGATCCCGGTGGTGGGCAATATCGTGGCCGTGCTGATCATCCCCTACGTGGGCAAGCTGTCGGACCGCATCGGCCGTCGTCCGCCCATCATCGTGGGCTCGCTGCTGGCCGGGCTGTTCGCCTTTGCCTACCTGTATGCCATCAGCATCCACCATGTGCCGCTGGCCTTCGTGATGTCGCTGCTGATGTGGGGCGTGGTGTACCAGGGCTATAACGCGGTGTTCCCCAGCTTCTATCCGGAGCTGTTCCCCACCCGCAGCCGCGTGTCGGCCATGGCCATCGCCCAGAACGTCGGTACCGCCATCACGGCCATGCTGCCGGCGCTCTTTACCGCCGTGGCACCGCCGGGTGCCGACCACATCTGGCTGACGGTGGGCAGCATTGCCTTCGCCATCACGGTGGTGGCGGCACTGGCCGCCCTGAGCGCCCGCGAGACGTATCGTATCCCGCTGGAAAAGCTGGGCGAGCCCGATGCCCAGCCGGTCCCCAAGGGTGACTACGAGCGCATGCGCGCCCAGGCCGAGCTGCGGGGCGGGTTTGCCAAGTCCTGATCGCTGTTGCCTGTTACAGGAGAACGCCGCTGCCTACCCGGAGCGGCGTTTTTTTCTTGGGCGGCCGCTCGGGCCCAGGCAGGGAAATCCCTCTCTCCTTGCCGGATTGGCCGTGAAATCGCGCCTCGATAATGGCAGCTCACCGGAGACCGTGATAATCCGGGCAAGACGATGCGTATCGATAGGGAGGGATGATGAACTGGTTCAAGAATCTGAAGATCGCCAGGAAGCTGTTGCTGGCTTTCCTGGCCGTGCTGGTGTTGATGGCCATCCAGGGGGTGTTCTCGATCAGCCAGCTGGCCAAGGTCAAGAACGCGTCCTCGGAAATCTCGCGGGACTGGATGCCGGCGCAGAAGAAGCTGGCCGATATCAAGCTGCTGTTCGTGCGTCTGCGCGGTACCGAGTCGCAACTGGCGATCTATGACGGCGACGTCGCCGCCATGACCGGCCTGATCACGCGCAGCCAGGCCATCCTCACCGGCCTGGACAAGACCATGAAGGACTACGAGGCCAGCCTCGATACCGCCCAGGAGCGCGACACCTATCCCCAGGTGAAGCAGCAGATCGGCGAGTTCCTGGTCGAGCACAAGAAGATCGTGGCGGCCTTCCTGGCCAAGGACAATCCGCAGGGGCGCGACCTGTTCCTGGGTTACTCCAACAAGCTCTATCCCGATATCCTGGCCAACCTGGAAAAGCTCATCAAGGTCAACCAGGATGGCGGTGACGCCGCCACTGCCGGTGCCGATGACACCTTCAGCAAGGGGCGGATCTGGGTGGTCGGCATCCTGGTGGCAGCCCTGGTGATCGGGCTGAGCCTGGCCCTGTATGTGGCACGCATCATCGCCACCCCCTTGCAGGAGGCGGTGGGCATTGCGCGCCGCGTGGCCCAGGGTGACCTGACCGCCGATATCCGCGCGCAAGGCCGCGACGAGACCGGGCAGCTGATGGCCGCGCTGCAGACCATGAACCAGGGCCTGCTGCAGGTGGTGGGCAGCGTGCGCACCGGTACCGACAGCATCGCCACGGCATCCACCGAAATCGCCACCGGCAACCTGGACCTGTCGCATCGCACCGAACAGCAGGCGTCCTCGCTGGAAGAGACGGCCTCGGCCCTGGAAGAGCTGACCTCGACGGTGAAGCAGAATTCCGACAACGCCCGCCAGGCCAACCAGCTGGCGCGTACCGCGTCGGAGGTGGCCGTGCGTGGTGGTGGCGTGGTGGGCGAGGTGGTGCAGACCATGGAGGCGATCAACCAGGCCTCCAATCGCATTGTCGAGATCATCGGGGTCATCGATGGCATTGCCTTCCAGACCAATATCCTGGCCCTGAACGCGGCCGTGGAAGCCGCCCGTGCCGGCGAGCAGGGCCGTGGCTTTGCGGTGGTGGCCTCGGAAGTGCGCAGCCTGGCGCAACGCTCGGCTTCGGCCGCCAAGGAAATCAAGCAGTTGATCGATGATTCCGTCAGCAAGGTCGGCGCCGGCACCAGCCTGGTCCGGCAGGCGGGGACGACGATGTCCGAGGTGGTCGACAGCGTCAAGCGCGTCACCGACGTGGTCAGCGAGATCTCGGCCGCCACCAGCGAGCAGAGCGTGGGGATCGACGAGATCAACCGCGCCGTGACCCAGATGGATGAGGTCACGCAGCAGAACGCCGCCCTGGTGGAACAGGCCGCCGCCGCCGCCCAGGCCATGCAGGAGCAGGCCGCCAGCCTGGCGCAGACGGTCAGCGTATTCAAGCTGCGCTAGAGGAACTACCGGGATCTTTCTTCAGGAGACGATGCAACTTTCCTTATGGTTGGCAACCTTAGTCTTTGAGTGGGCGCACGTAGCATGCAGCGCCAGTTCGTTCGCACAATAAGACCAACGTTACCATTCCATGAGCGACCCCTTGCCGTCTCCTGCGTCCGCCGATATCGCTCCCGGACGAACCCATCGCATCTCCCTGCTGGCGACGGGCATTGCCGGGTTTGACGAGATCCTCGGGGGCGGCTTGCCGGCGGGTAGCCTGTACCTGATCCAGGGCCCGGCAGGCAGTGGCAAGACCACGCCGGCTTCCCAGGTGGCTTTCATGCAGGCCCGCGCTGGCCGACAGGTGATGCTGCTGGTCGTCGATGACGAGGTGGACATCACCGATACCTATGCCATGTTGCTGGAATTGCATGGCTATCGGGTGAGCACGGCCAGTCATGGCGCCGAGGCCCTGGTCAAGATGCAACAGGACTGGCCCGACCTGCTCATCTCGGATTGCATGATGCCGGTGATGAATGGCCTGGAACTGTGCGCCGCCGTGCGTGCCTTGCCGGGTGGGGCCAACTTGCCGGTGATCCTGTGCAGCGGCGCGCCCGAGCGCCACGATCTGTCGCAATCCAGTCACAACCTGTTCCTGCGCAAGCCGGTGTTCTTCGAACGCCTGCTGGAAGAAATCCAGCGCCTCCTTCCTTCCCACGCCTGAGTTTCCCGCCTGTGGCCCTGCACCCGCGCACGGTGCCGATGCCCATGCGATGCGGTCGAGCTTGCCGCCTCACAATATTGTCTTTTTCATCAGGAATTTCCTGATACCGCGATTCTTCGCCACCCCTCACCATCACTCACAACAGATCACCGCTCCGATAGGGGGGCGGGGGTTAGCTGGAGGGGGATACCGTGGGAACGAAGGAGAAGGACAAGACTGTGCTGGTGGTGGAGGACCATGCCGACTCGCGCGAGATGCTTTGCGAGATTCTGGTGCACAGCGGTCTATCGGTAATGGCGGCGGCCGACGGGGTAGAGGCCATCGCATTGATGCAGTCGCACCTGCCGTCGCTGGTGTTGACCGACCTGTCCATGCCGCGCATGGATGGCATGGCGCTGGCGCGCTACATCAAATCCGATGAACGCTATGACCATATTCCGGTGGCCCTGATCAGCGCCAATCTTCCTGCATCCAATGCCCGTATTCCGGAGATATCGGCCTTCCTGCTCAAGCCCTGTTCGGTCGACCATTTACTGACGACAGTAACCAGGCTGTTGCGCTGAAAGCCAATCGCCGTGGAGTTTTTGGGAGGAAGATGTCTGCGAGTTTTTATGATTTTATTTGCAGATATTTTCTGTATAACGTTGTGATTATGGAAAGCATATCCCTGCCTGACGGTGGGCCCGGATACACGTACGACAGTACGCGGGGGGATGCTCCGGCAGTCATAAAAACATTTCGTCCGGAACACTAGAGTGATGAAAGTACTAATCGTTGAAAGCGATATCGACTGGCGTAATACGCTCAGCGCGCATGTGGGGGAATTGGGTTATGAAGTCTCGGTCTGTTCCTCGTTGGGACAGGCGCGCGACATCCTCAAGAGCCGCCAGCCGGATATCCTGATGACCGACGTCGGTTTGCCTGATGGAAGTCTGTTGCCCGAGCTTGCCTCGCTGCGCCAGCACTTCCCGTCCATGGGCATCGTGATCCTGACCTCGGCCACGCGCCTGGAAGACAAGGTGCGCTGCATGAGCGATGGGGCCGACTACTATCTGGTCAAGCCGCTCAAGCTGGAAGAGGTCTCGGCGACGCTCACCGCGTTGGCACGGCGCATGAAGACCGCACCGCACCAGAGCTCGCCCGAATCGGAAAAGTGGACCTTCAACCGCAAGTCGGGACGGCTGGCCAGCCAGGGTGTGGTGGCCCAGCAATTCACCGACAAGGAAAGCACGGCCCTGGCCGCACTGTTGCAGAGTCCGAACTATCCGGTCTCGCATACGCAACTGTTCGATCTGCTGCGCTCGGGCGGCGAGGAATATGATGCCCATCGCATCGACGCGCTGATCTACCGCGTGCGGCAGAAATTGCGCTCCCTGCAGGAAGCCCCCATGCAAATTCGCAACATCTATGGCGAAGGTTTCCTGATGCTGCGCCGCAGTTCGGCCGTCGATATCGTCCTCGAAGCCTGAGGGCCAGCGGCTCGCAAAAGCCGGTAGCGACGATCCGGGGTGGGCCTGACTGAAGGCTGACAGGATTTCTGCTGCTGTCATGGAATGATCTGGCGAAGCTCGCATTGCAATCGATGTTGCAATGCGGGCTTCGTTGCCATTGGCGGCCAGAAAAACCTCTGCGGCGGCCCATGCTGCGGACTTCCCATGCCGCAGCAAATTATGCTGCGCCGCGAAAGTTTTGCCGCTTTCGGTTATCATTAAGGCAGTTTCGACGCTAAATCGTATATCCCTGCCTTACGTTTTCCGCTGAATCTGTCCTGCGCAGACATGCCGTCTGCGACCACCCGACCGAAAAGATGAAGCAGGCCTTGCGGCCCGCTGCGCCATGGTCTTGCCTCTTGTGCAAGTGCTGGCGCGGGGGCCGATGCCGGCTTTGCCGTTAGTGAACCAACATGACCACCTCCGCTGATTTTACCGGGGCTTTGAACGAGTCCCAGCACCGACCACTCACTTCGTCCGACTACAAGACCCTGGCCCTGTCGGCCCTGGGCGGCACGCTGGAGTTCTACGACTTCGTCATCTACGTGTTCTTCGCCGCCGTGGTGGGCAAGCTATTCTTCCCGGCCGACATGCCCGAATGGCTGCGCATGCTGCAGACCTTCGGCATCTTCGCCGCCGGCTACCTGGCGCGTCCGGTGGGTGGCATCATCATCGCCCACTATGGCGACGTGATCGGCCGCAAGCGCATGTTCACGCTGTCGATTTTCCTGATGGCCGTGCCGACCCTGGTGATCGGTCTCTTGCCGACCTATGCCAGCATCGGCGTGGCCGCGCCCATCCTGCTGTTGTTGATGCGCACCCTGCAGGGTGCGGCCATCGGTGGCGAGATGCCGGGTGCCTGGGTGTTCGTGGCCGAGCACGTGCCGGCCAACCGCTACAGCTTCGGCGTCGGTTCGCTCACGGCTGGCATCACCGGCGGCATCCTGCTGGGTTCGCTCATGGGCATCTTCATCAACAGCGTCTTCGATCCGGCCGAGGTGGCGGGTTACGCCTGGCGCATTCCCTTCATCCTGGGCGGCGTGTTCGGCCTGGTGTCGGTGTACCTGCGCCGCTACCTGGAAGAGACGCCGGTGTTCCGCGAGCTGGCTGCGCGCCGCAAGCAATCCAATGAATTGCCCCTGAAGACGGTCCTGCGCGAACACCGCGCCGCCAGCGTGCTGACCGCCGGCATGACCTGGTGCCTGTCGGGCGCGGTGGTGGTGGTGATCCTGATGACGCCGTCCTACCTGCAGACCGTGCATCACCTGCCGGCCAAGCTGGTCATGCAGGCCAACTGCGCCGGCACCCTGATGCTGACCATCGGCTGCCTGGCCATCGGCTGGCTGTGCGATCGCATCGGCACCCGTGCCAGCATGATCATCGGCTGGGGCGGCCTGGGCCTGTCCAGCTTCTGGTTCTACGGCCATCTGCCCGGTTCGCCCGAGTCGCTGGTGTGGGGCTATGCGCTGGTGGGCCTGTTCGTGGGCAGCATCTCGCTCACGCCCATCGTCTCCACCCGCGCCTTCCCGCCGCCGGTGCGTTTCACCGGCCTGTCCTTCGCCTACAACATGGCCTATGCCATCTTCGGCGGCCTCACCCCGGTGCTGATCTCGCTGTGGATCAAGGCTGACCCGCAAGGCCCGGCGCACTATGTGATCGGCCTGTCCATCCTGGGCGTGCTGATGGCCTTCGTGCCGATGAGCAGCAAGGGCTACCAGGCCAGCAAGGCCTGATCCAGGCTACTCCAGACACAGGGCCCGGTGACCGCAAGGTACCGGGCCCTGTGTCTTTCCGGGAGGGCTCGCGTACAATGCCGGCGACCGGCCCTGTGCCACGGACTTTTTCGCCGCCCTCACGACGTCGTCCATGCCATTCTCCCTGCCATCTTCCTGTCGCTTCGTGCTTCCCCTGGTGTTGTTGGCGACCTTGCTGCTGGCCGCCTGCTCGCGCAGGCCGGCGCCGCCCCGGGTATTGGCGCAGGACGTCTATGTCTGGCAGCGCCAGTGGACGCCGGCCCTGCGCGCCGCGCTGTCCACCTCCAACCCCCAGGTGACCCGCTGGCATGTGCTGGCCGCCGAGCTGGGGGCGTCCGGACGCTGGATCGATATCGGCCCCGATGCCGCGTCACTCGCCGCCACCGGCAAGCCGCTCCTGATGACGGTACGCATCAACGGCCAACTGGCGCGCTTTGACGGCGCCGCCATCGAAGCACACCTGCTGGCCCTGCTCGATGCCTGGCGTGCGCAAGGCCTGTCACCGGCGGCGCTGGAAATCGACTATGACTGCGCCACCGCGCGCCTGCCGGAATACACCGCCTTCCTGCTCCGCCTCAAGACACGCATCGCGCCGCTGGCCCTGGCGGTGACGGCCTTGCCGACCTGGCTGGACAGCCCCCGCCTGGACGCCTTGCTGGCCAGCGCAGATGAATCGGTGCTGCAGGTGCATGCCGTGCTCGACCCGCGCCAGGGCCTGTTCGACCCCGTGCGCGCGCGTGAGTGGATGGTGCGCTATGCGGGGCGCACCGCGCACCCCTGGCATGTGGCCTTGCCCGCCTATGGATCGCGGGTGGTGTGGGACGACCAGGGCCGCATCGCCGCCGTCGAAAGCGAGCGCGCCTTGCTCGCCGGGGGCAGCGGCCGCGAACTGATGGCACAGCCGCAGGTGCTGGCGCGTTTCGTCTCGGCGCTGACAAGCTCCCCCGAACCCGGCCTGGCTGGCATCACCTGGTTCCGCCTGCCCACCGGCGACGACCGCCGCGCCTGGAGCCTGGCGACCTGGATGGCGGTGCTGGAGCGGCGGCCGCCGAAACCCGAACTGGCGGCGCGCATGGTGGCCAGTGCCACCGGGCCGCTGCATGAGATCCGCCTCGACAACACCGGTGACGCCGACGCACCACTGCCGCTGCGCATCAGCATCAATGCGCGCGGCGACGCCGGGAACGCCTGCGCCGCCGATGGCATCAATGGCTATGCGCTGGAACACGACCGCCGCGGAAGCTACCTGCGCCTGACCCAGGCAGGCTTGCTGCGCGCCGGTGCCAGCCGGGAAATCGGCTGGTTGCGCTGCGCCGATGGCATCCTGCCCCACGACACCGTTTTACAGATCGGATCCTGATGAACCCTTTTGGCAAGACCACCCGCATCGCCTGGAGCCTGGGCGGCTTCATTGTCATCGGCGCAGCCACGGTAGTGGCTTGCGGCCCGGATTTCCCCCTGCAATTGCTGGATGACCGCGTCGGTACCCTGCACAACACCCCGGCCAATTCCTTTGCCTGGGAAGCCGCCCACCTGGTGAGCGTGAGCGATACCCTGCGCGCCGACGAAGGCAGCGGCTACGATGCCGCAGCCGGCCGCGAGAACGATCCGCGTGCGCTGCCCATGCGCGAGAAGGGCCGGCTGGATGAGGCCGGCGTCGCGGTCCTCAAGGCCATGCGCGCGCAGTCCGACGGCGACGCCGCCTATGCCACCGGGGCGGCCTTGCCAGCGGCCATCCGCCTCTATACCGCGGCCGCTCAGGATTACCGCGCCGCCTTCGGCGAGCAGGGCGAGGCGACTTCGCCGGCACTGCTGGCACGGGCGCAGAAACGTTTCGAGGCGGTGCTGGCGTTGCCGGCGCCGCAGGGCGTTGACCGCTCGGTGTGGGCGGCCTACATGCTGGGACGCCTCTCTGCCGTGCAGGGCGATCGCAAGAAGGCCGATGCCGCCTTCCGGCAGGCCCGCCAGCTGGCGCAGACAGGCGCTGCCGATCCGCTGGGTCTGGCCGTGGACAGCTACGGCGAGCAGGCGCGCCTGTATCTCACGGGGGAGGGGGGAAGCTGCAGCTGGTCCGATTTCAACGAGGGTCGCGACTGCGCCGACAGCATCCCGCCGGCGGACCTCAAACAGGCCATCCACCTCTACGCCGAACAGGCCGCACGCGGCTCGGCCGGCGCGCTGTCGTCGCTGCAGGCCATCGCCGGATGGAGCCTGTCGCGCGATGACACCAGTGCCGCCCTCATCGACGATGCGGTGGCGCAGAAGCTGCTGGTGGCCTACGCACTGGCACGGGTGGGCGACGTGGCGGACGGACCGCAATCTGGCGGCAGCGACTACGATCCCTACGCCTCCACCAGCGGTTCGTCCGGCTATGGGGATGCCGCACGTGGGCATGGCCTCAAGCCCAATGCAGTGCTGGTCAATCTGGTGACGGCCCTGCAGCGGCGCGGACTGGAACACATCGACGGCATCGATCGCGTGGCCGCGCTGGCCTATCGCACCGGGCGCTACGACCTGGCCGAGATACTGGCGGCCCGTCAGGAGTCGGCGCTGGCCTGCTGGGTGCGCGCCAAGCTGGCGCTGCGCCGTGGCGACAACGAGGCGGCGGTACAGGCCTATGCCCGCGCCATCCAGGCTTTCCCGCGCAACGACGCCAGCCTGGAACCGGGCAATGCGGACCTGCTGCAGGGCGAACAGGGCGTGCTCACGCTCTCGCGCGGACAATACGTGGAAGCGCTGGCGCAGTTCCATCGTGCGGCCAGCCAGAGCGCATCGAGAAGCGCCGGTGAGGGCTACTATGTCGGCGCCTTCGGCGACTACTACAACGACCTGGCCTACGTGGCCGAACGGGTGCTGACGGCGGACGAGCTGAAGACCTATGTCGATGCGCATGCACCGGCTTCGCCGATGCCTGGCGAGGCGGCGGTCTCCAAGGCGATGCAGGAGCCGAAGTACGCCCATTATTCGCGCCCGCTGGTGGCGCAGACACTGGCCCCTGCAACGCTGGAGGACAAGCTGCGTGTGTTGCTGGCGCGTCGCCTGGTACGTGATGGGCGGGTGGAGGAGGCGCTGGCCTACTTCCCCGATGAGCGCGACGAGCGTTTCGTGGAGAGTGTCTACGACGACAACGGCCAGCCCGCACCGGTCACCTGGCGTGTGCGCGCCAAGGCGCGCGAATACGGTCAGGCGCTGGAACGTGGCCAGCATGCCTGGCGTGCCGACAGCCGCGCCCGGGGCTGGTATGAGGCCGCCCTGATCGCCCGTCGTCAGGGCATGGAAATCATGGGCTACGAGCAGGGCCCGGACTTCGCTACCTATGGCGGCGGCTATCCGGGTGGCGCCGGTCGCGCCGGCTTCTGGGGCGGGGAGGAAAACCGGCCGCGTCCGGAGACGCCGCAGGCGCGTGCCCAGGCCGACCTGCCAGGCCCGCTGGTGAGCGCAGGCGAGCGCCAGCGCTATGCCGCCAGCGAAGCGCGACCCTACAAGCGTTTCCACTATCGCGACATCGCCGCCGACTACGCGATGAAGGCCGCCGATGCCTTGCCGCCACGTTCGCAAGCCTTTGCCGCCGTGCTGTGCCAGGGTGTCAATTTCGTCTACTACGACCAGGAGCGCGCCAGCCAGCTCTATCGCCGTTACATCAAGGAAGGGGCGGCCGTGCCTTTCTCGGAAGACTTCGGCCAGAACTGCGTGGAGCCTGATTTTGCGGCGGCGGCACGCTTCCCGTATGTGCAGGCGTGGCGTCAGGGCCGCCACTGGGTGGCGCAGCATCGCGCCGCCAGTGCAGGCTTGCTGCTGGCGGTGGTACTGGCGGCGGGGTTTGGCGTTGCGCGCTGGCGTCGTCGCAAGCCCGTGTGAGCTTGCGCGGCGATGAATGAGAAAAGGCGGACCGAGGTCCGCCTTTTTTTGTCATGGAGGTATCGAGAGACTAGTTGACCAGCTCCCGCTTCAACTCCGAGATCAGGGCCGGATTGAGCGAGTCGCCGAATACGAAGGCTGGCCATTGGCCGCGCACCAGTGCCATCTCGCGCTCATCGCTGCACAGCAGGATCACCGGTACCCGGCTGAATCCTTCATGGGCTTTCAGGTAGTGCGCCAGTCGCAGGCCGCTCATGTCGTCCATGGACAATTGCGCCACGACCAGATCGGGGCGGCCATGGGTCATGGTGGCAATGGCGTCGTTGCCACTGCCTACGGTCTGGATGTCGATGTCGTTGATGACTAGCCATTCGGTCAGGGCGCGGCTGACATCGGAACGGGAAGCGGCAATCAGGGCGGTCTTGGTCATGGTATCTGCTCGGACGATGGTGAATCGGCAAGCAAATGATGCCTCTGCACCCAGCACGAGGGTATCGGGGTTTTCCTGATGAGATACGACAGCTGTGCAGCGACCGCCCGGGTCTCAATGCACGAAGCCGCCCTTGATGAAGCGCACCGGCTCTTCGTCCATGGCTGCGATCAACTGGTCCAGGCCGCTGCCGCCCACCTGTGCCACCTGCGCCACCGGGCTGCCCGAGGCCAGCGGCGAGCGGCACAGCATGTCCTGTTGCGACCATTGTCCGCTGCTGTTGCGCGCGCGCAGCCAGCCATCGCGATCGGCCAGCAGCTCGGTGCCGGCCAGCCGCTCTTCGGGGACGCCAGTGAGAATGGCGATGGCACGCAGGGCGGTGGCTTCATGACTGGCGCAGGCGATGGCGCCGACCGCGCCGCTGGCCTGGCCGCCCAGCAGCACCGATTGCAGGCGCGGGTCTTCGCTCGGCAAGGGGGCGGTCCCGCCGATGACCAGGCGGATGCGTTGTCCCTGCCACTGGTCCAGTCGCGTGACGGTCGACGCCCGGCAATCCAGGGCCATGTCGGGCAAGGCCACCGGACGCGGCCAGCTGCCGGTATCGGTGACGCCTACGCCGGCGGCATTGGCCTTGAGATAGTCGAGGAGCGCCCAGCGATCGGCCGGGCTGGTGCTGGCCTCGAAGGCAGGCATGCCACCCTTACCGTGGCGCAGGCTCCAGTAGAGGTCGCCATCGAAGCGTCGCCACAGCAGGCCGCTGGAAAGATTGGGCGGCGCCACCTCCAGTGACAGGCCCAGCGGCGTGTTGCCACGGCCATCGGCGCCATGGCAGGCGATGCATTGCTGGCGATAGAGCTGCTCGCCGCGCACGATGCCGGCCGCCGAGAAGCGCTCGGGAGAGGTGTGGAAGCTGGTGGGCGTGGCCGCCGTGGTGAGCAGTGCCTGGTCCGGCCAGGGGGCCAACAGCACCAGGGCCACGGCCAGCCCCAGCAGCAGCCAGCGGCGGCGCCGCCAGGCGACGGCCAGTGCCAGCAGCAGCAAGGCCGCCACCAGGCAGCCCAGTGCGCTGACCAGGGCGCGCACGACATTGTGGTCGATCAGCAGCACCTCGCCGGACAGGCGCAGCGCAAACGGCCAGGCCGGCTGGCCGTCGATGTCCCGGGCCAGGTGCAGCCAGGACAACAGTCGCAGCAAGCCCAGCTGCGCCCCCTGCATGGCCTGCAGCATCAGGTTGATGCAGGCCTCCCAATCGAACTGCGGGATGGACATCACCAGCTGCCATCCAGCCCCAGGTGACGCAGCGCCTCGTGCCGCAATTGCGCCAGCAGCGGATCGCCACGGTGACGCGGATAAGGCAGGTCGACCCTGATCTCGGCGCGGATGGCCGCCGGCCGCTGACCGAACACGATCACCCGCTGCGCCAGGAAGAGCGCTTCTTCGACATCGTGGGTCACCAGCAGGGCCGAGAACTGGCGTCGCTGCCACAGGGCCACCAGCTCGCTTTGCATGGACAGGCGGGTGAGCGAGTCCAGCTTGCCCAGCGGCTCGTCCAGCACCAGCAGTTGCGGATCGTTGACCAGTGCACGCGCCAGCGCCACGCGCTGGGCCATGCCGCCGGAGAGCTGGTGCGGGAAGGCGTCGGCGAATTCATCCAGTCCCACCAGGGCCAGCGCATCGTCGACGCGATGACGCTGCTGCTTCAACAGGCCGCGCGCCTGCAGCCCCAGGGCGACGTTGTCCCAGACGGTGCGCCAGGGATAGAGCGTCGGATCCTGGAACACCACGATGCGCGAGGGATCGGGGCGGGTAATGGCTTGGCCGTCCTGGGTGATATGACCAGCGGTGGCCGGCTCCAGCCCGGCCACCAGGCGCAGCAGGGTGGACTTGCCGCAACCGCTGGGGCCGAGCAGGGCGACGAATTCACCCGGTGCCACGGTGAGCGAGATATCGTCCAGCACCTGCAGTACGCCCTGGCCACCCTTGCGCTCGAACCAGTGGCTGACCTGCCGGATGTCGATGTGGGCGCCGTTGGCGTTGCCCGTGGCGGCATCGGTGGTGATGTCCGGGGAGTGGGTAGCGCTTACCATTTGACGGTTCCCTTCTGCCACGACAGTGCGTGGTCACGTACCTTGAACAAGAGCGTGATCAATCCCGAGCACAGGATGGCCATGACGATCAGCGCCGCATACATGTTGCTGTAGGCGGCCCAGCCCTGCGACCATTGCAGGTACCAGCCCAGGCCGGCCTTGACGCCCATCATCTCGGCCGTGACCAGCACCGTGAAGGCCGCGCCCAGGGCCATGAACAGGCCCACGAACACCTGCGGCAGCGCCGCCGGGATGGCCACCCGCAACACCAGGAAACGCTCGGAAGCGCCCAGCGTGCGCGCCACGTCGTAGTAACTCTTGTTGACCGCGGCCACGCCCGACCAGGTCAGCACCGCCACCGGGAAGAAGCTGGCCAGCGCGATCAGGAACACCGCTGCGGCATAGCTGGACGGCGCGAAGAAGAAGGCCAGCGGCAGCAGGGCCGAGGCCGGCACCGGTCCCAGGAAACGCAGAATCGGATGGATCCAGTAACCGGCGATGCGCGACCAGCCTATCCATACGCCGACTACGAAACCGACCGCCGCGCCGCTGGCAAATCCATGCGCCAGCAGTCGCAGCGAATGCGCCGTGGACAAGCCCAGGCGCGACCAGTCCTCGCCATAGACTTCGATGAGGCTTTGCGGTGGCGCGAAGAAGGGCGAGGGCAGTACGCCGAGCTTGGCGGTGAGGACTTCCCACAGCGCCAGCAGCAGCGGCAGCGCCACCAGCCACTGTCCGGCCGGACGCAGCAGGCGCACGACGCGTCCGGTGAAGGTGCCGCCCACGGCCAGCAGCGCCAGCAATGCCGCCACGCCCAGCCCGAAGTAGCCGAACTCGTCGGTATAGGCCCAGTCGGAGAAGCCCACCTCCTTGTTCGGCCACCTGAGCACCAGCACGCCCAGTGCCAGCCAGGTGGTCGCGGCAAGCAGGCCGCCAAGCCACAGCGTGGCGGGTTTGCCGGTACGCTGCGCGGCCGGTAGTGGGGGAGATACCGCCTGCCGCGGCAGGCTCTCGATGGTAGTGGTCATGTCATGCTCCCTTCAGGTAGAGGCGCAAAGGTGGGAATGCGGCCCTGCTCAGGCCAGCACGTCTACCGTGACGTGGTTGGCGAAGCGCACCGGGTCGGTACTCTTCTTGAGCACGCCGGCGGTGTGGAAGTCGCGGGCAAAGTATTCGACCTCGTCGCGCAGCACGCTGCCGGTGGGGTGGTTGTGATAGGTGAGGTTGGTCAGCAGGGCGCGTAGGTCTTCGACCGGGATCTTGGGCGAGTACTTGGCATAGAGCTTGGCGGCCTCGTTGGGATTCTCGGCCACGAATTCGGAGGCCTGGATGATGGAGCGCACCACGGCCGCTGCTGCTGGCTTGTTGTTGCGTACGAACTCGCCACGCGCACCGGTGATGCAGCAGATCTTGTCCTTGTATTCGCCGGTGGCATTGTTGCCGATCTCGGCGAAGACGCCCTGGTTGCGCTTCTCGATCAGGTAGAGGTTGGGGTCGCCGTCGGCGATGGCTTGCACCTCGCCCTTCTTGACGGCCACGTCCAGCAGGTCGGCCGGGTAGACGCGCCATTGCACGTCCTTCTCGATATCCACGCCGCGCTTGGCCAGGTGGATGCCAAAGAAATTCTTGGCCGGGCTGTTGATGTCGGAGACGCCGATGACCTTGCCCTTGAGCTGTTTCCAGTCGGAGACGCCGGCTTCCTTCACGCCCAGCATGCGCAGGCAGCCGCCATGGGCCGAGCCGACCACCTTGACGTCGAAGCCCGATTCCAGCGGCTTGAGCCAGCGGTGGATCAGGCCCACGCCGACATCGGCCTTGCCGGTCGCCAGTGCCTCCAGCAACTGGTCGGTGGAGCCGCCCCAGTTGAGCAGCTCGACCTGCAGGCCGTTCTTTTCGAAGAAGCCCTTTTCCTGCGCCACCACCACCGGGGAGAGGCAGAACGCCACCGCGCTCCAGGCGAAGGTGACCTTCTGCGGGCTGCCGGCCGACCAGGCGTTGCCCGCCGTCAGGGCGCCTCCAATACCGGCAACGGCGGCGGCACCGCCGGCGCGCAGGATGTCGCGGCGCGACCAGGAGGAAGATGCTGTGTGCAACGAGCCGGGCTCGGGCAGGAGGAGGTCTTTTTTCATATCGTCATGGCTCCAGGGTGGATGGGAGGGCGGCGCCGCGCGGGGATGAATGCCATCGTGGTGACCGCAAGATCGGCACTATGCGCCCGTCACGCGGGCGATCCAACGAACAAGTTCGCAGTAGGATATGCGGCGCAAAAATTCTATCGATATGCGGATTGCTTCCTTGTCGCCGTGCCGGTGAGGGCGGGAAACTTGCGGACCACACCAGCCTCCGGTGCTGCCGCCGGATGGACCACACAAGGAAGACGCCATGACCACCCTGAACCATTACCTCAGTGAAAAACGCAGCGCCGTCCTGGCGCGTGAAGCCCGCATCGACGCCGGCGAGGCCGGCCCCAATGCACTGGCCGCACGCGTCTCGGCCGAGGGCCGCAGCGGCGTGCGCCGCATCCGCATCCGCGACCACCAGGTCATCAGCGACAGCCCGCCGGATTTCGCCGGCTACAACCTCGGCCCCAGTTCGCCCGAATTGCAGCTGGGGGTGCTGGGCTCGTGTGTGACGCATATCTTCCTGATCCAGGCGGCGCATCGCCAGGTCCCCATCGACTCGCTGGAGGTGGAAGTGAGCGGTCGCATCGATCCACGCGGCGGCCGGCCCGGCCATGAAGACACCCCCTTCTGGCCGCACGACATCGGCTACGTCGTCCATCTCGATTCACCTGCCTCGGACGAACAGGTAAAAGCCTTGTTCGAGGCCGTGGAAGCGACTTGCCCCATCCTCAACCTGCTGAAGAACCCGCAGCAGATCCGTGCCGAATTGCGTCATCGTCAGACTGATACGGCCGCGCACAGCCAGGGTGCAGAAAACCACATCGCCTGAGCACAGCAGGCCGCGCCGGATTTTGCTTTATAGTCTTGGTCTGAGCCGGCGCAGACCGGTCATCCCCTACAGACGAGACAGCCATGCCCCATCCGCACCCATCCGGCAAGCAACTCTGGCGCTTGCGCGATTTCATCACCGGCTTTGCCGCGCTGCTGGAGCAGCGGCCTGACGAACCGGCCATCCTGGCTGACGGCGGCGCCTTGCTGCGCCAGCTGGTGGCGCACGACGACTGGCTGCCCGACGAGTATGCGCAGCCTCATCCCGAGCGTTACCAGCAATTCCTCCTGCATGCTGATTCGGCGCAGCGCTTCTCGGTGGTCAGCTTCGTCTGGGGACCGGGGCAGCGCACGCCCATCCATGACCATACGGTGTGGGGCCTGATCGGCGTGCTGCGCGGCGCCGAGCAGGCCCAATCCTTTGCCTGGCAGCAGGAGCGCCTGCAGCCCGTGGGCCAGCTCGATCTGCTGCAGGCGGGGCAGGTCGAGGCGGTCTCGCCCAACAGCCATACCCTGCATGACGTACACCAGGTCAGCAATGTCTTTGCCGACCGTGTCTCGATCAGCATCCACGTCTATGGCGCCAATATCGGCGCGGTGCGGCGCTCGGTCTACCATCCCGACGGCCGGCGCGTGCCGTTCATTTCCGGTTATTCCAATTCCACCTTGCCCAATCTCTGGGACCTTTCCCTGGAGCAGAAGTCCTCATGAGCCTCGAACAGAATCCTTCCACTGTCTCCTCCATTCCTACCGTCACCTACGCCGAAGTGCGCGCCGCGCTGCTGGCGCGCCAGGAGATCGCCCTGCTGGATGTGCGCGAGGAAGCGCCACACGCCCTGGCCCATCCGCTGTTCGCCGCCAATTTTCCGTATTCGCACCTGGAGCTGAACGCCTACAACCGCCTGCCGCGCCGCGACGTGCGCATCGTCACGCTCGATGATGGCGAGGGCCTGGCGGTGCGCGCCGCCCTGCGCCTGCGCGCACTGGGTTATACCCATGTGGGCGTGCTGGCCGGTGGCGTGCGTGGCTGGCGCGAGGCCGGGGGCGAACTGTTCCAGGACGTCAATGTACCCAGCAAGTCCTTCGGCGAACTGGTCGAGGCCAGGCGGCATACGCCCTCTCTGTCGGCTCAGGAGGTCCAGGCGTTGCTGGAGAGCGATGCCGATGTGGTGGTGGTCGATGCGCGTCGTTTCGATGAATACCAGAACATGAACATCCCCGGCTCCATCAGCGTGCCCGGCGCCGAGCTGGTGCTGCGCCTGCCGGCCATTGCCCCCGATCCGCGCACGCAGGTGATCGTCAACTGCGCCGGCCGCACGCGCAGCATCATCGGCACGCAATCGCTGGTCAACGCCGGCATCGCCAATCCGGTGCATGCACTGCGCAACGGCACCATCGGCTGGACGCTGGCCGGGCAGACGCTGGAACACGGCCAGCAGCGCCGCTTCCCCGAGCAGATCGATGCCGGTCAGCAGCAGCAGGCGCGTCGCCAGGCGCGCGACGTGGCTGACCGCGCCGGCGTCAAACGCATCGCCCTGGCGCACCTGGCCGGGCTGGAACAGCCGGATCGTACGCTCTACCGCTTCGATGTGCGCACCCCCGAGCAATACCGGGCCGGGCACCTGCCGGGCTTCCTCAGCGCCCCGGGCGGCCAGCTGGTGCAGGAGACCGAGATGAATGCCCCGGTGCGCGGGGCGCGCATCGTGCTGGTCGATGACGAGGGCGTGCGGGCCGACATGACGGCCTCCTGGCTGGCGCAGATGGCCTGGGAGGTCTATGTGGTCGATGGCGCCACGACGGCTGACTTCAGCGTCAGCGGCGAGAGCCCGCGCGCGACCCCGGTGGCGGCCGTCACGCCGCAGCAACGCATCAGCCCCCAGCAGCTCAAGACCTGGATCGATGCCGACAACGGCACCGTGGTGATCGACGTGGCCCTGAGCGCCCGCTATGTGGCTGGCCACATCCCCGGCGCCTGGTTCGTGCTGCGTTCGGATATCGCCACCGTGGCGCGCCGCTTCCCGGCGGCATCGCGTTTCGTGCTCAGTTGCGGCAGCGCGCTGCTGGCGCAGTTTGCCGTGCCCGACCTGCAGGCGCTGGTGACCCAGCCGGTGTACCTGCTCGATGGCGGTAATGCCGCATGGCAACAGGTCGGCCTGCCGCTGGAGAGCGGCGAACAGCATCTGCTGTCGCCGCGCATTGACCGCTATCGCCGTCCCTACGAGGGGACCGACAACGCCGCCGAGGCCATGCAGGCCTACCTGGACTGGGAATTCGGCCTGGTGGAGCAGCTGGGGCGGGATGGTACGCATGGCTTTTTCGTGATCTGAAACGCAGGGGACAGGGCCGCCGCCGTCGCTTCTGAGCGACGGTCACATTCTTGTCACAGGAATGAAATATGATCCGCGATTAATCAAAAATCACGACGCGGGCATGCACGGTGGAGAGTCATTTCAGTCTGACCCCGGCAATGGGGAGCACCATGTTCCAACCGACAGCGGGGGCGCTGGCGGTAACGGTACCGGTTGTCCAGTTCGACCAGAACAATGCGGCGGTGCTGGAGATCTTCGGCCAGCACAAGGAGCTGGTGAGCCTGCCGGTGGTGGAGCGGCAGCGCCCGATCGGGCTGATCAGCCGGCATATCTTCATGTCGCAGATGTCCAAGCCCTATCATCGCGAACTCTATGAACGCAAGACCTGCATCGCGTTCATGGACAAGGATCCCCTGATCGTCGAAGCCCACACCCCCATCGAGACCCTGGGCGCGCTGGCCGTGGCCTCGGGCGACAAGACGCTGGCCGATGGCTTCCTGATCGTCGAGCATGGCCAGTTGCTGGGCCTGGGCTCTGGCCTGGCCCTCATGCGCGGCCTGGTGGACCAGCAGGTCGAGAAGAACCGCCAGGTCATGCAGAGCATCGACTACGCCAGCGTGATCCAGCGCGCCATGCTGAGCAACTCGCGCGCGGCCATGACGCAGGCGCTGCCCGATGCCTGCCTGGTCTGGGAACCACGCGACGTGGTCGGTGGCGACTTCTATCATTTCGAACAGCATCCGGGCGGCTGGTTTGCCGCCGTGGCCGATTGCACCGGTCATGGCGTGCCGGGCGCCTTCCTGACCCTGATCGCCTCGTCCTCGCTGAAGCAGGCGCTGGAGCTGCACGGTCCGCACGACCCGGCGCGCCTGATGCAGGACGTCAACCGCAGCATGAAGCGGGTGCTGGGCCAGCATGGCACCTCCGACAAGCCCTCCGAATCGGATGACGGCATGGATGCCTGCTTCTTCTGGTTCGACACCGCCACCCGCACCCTCACCAGTGCCAGCGCCAAGCTGCCGCTGTTCGTGGTGGACAAGGATGCCACCGAGGTCTTGACGGTAGAGGGCAAGCGCGTCGGCCTGGGGTATGTGGATACACCCGAGGACATGCAATGGGACAACCACAGCATGCGCCTGGCGCCGGGCGCCATCGTCTTTGTCTGCACCGATGGCGTGATCGACCAGATCGGCGGACCCAAGCATATCGCCTTCGGCAAGCAGCGCCTGCGCCGCACGCTGCAGGAGCACGCGCAGCTGCCCATGCCGGAACTGGGCCGCACGGTGATGAACATCCACCATCACTACCAGGGCACGCAGCGGCGGCGCGATGACATCAGTTTCTTCGGCGTCCGCCTGGGCGCCCCCAACAGTCACAACGGAACACAGGCATGAACGGTATCCAGCAGGAATGGGCAGAGCTCCACAGTTATGTCGCGCGACGCGATATCGTTTTCTATTACGTCGGCTATTTTTCGCAGACCATCATCGCCGCCATGGCCGAGGCCGTGAAGCTGCGCGCCGAGCATACCGGCGCGGTGGCCCAGACGCGGCGCAAGCTGTTCTCGTCCTTCATCGAGATGGCGCAGAACATCGTCCACTATTCGGCCGACCTGCATGAGAAGGAAGGCCGTATCACCGAGCCGCCGATGCGCCACGGCGCGGTCTTCATCACCCAGACCGAGGGGCATTACTACCTGCATTGCGCCAATCCGGTGGATGCCGAGATGGCCGGCAAGCTGCGTACCAAGCTGGAACACCTGCGTTCGCTGACCAATGAAGAGATCAAGTCCGCCTACAAGGAAATGCTGCGCGCCGAGACACCGGCCGACAGCAAGGGGGCTGGCCTGGGTTTCCTGACGGTGGCGCGCGATGCCAGTGCGCCGCTGGATTTCGAATTTTCTTCTCCCGAGGCGGACGGCGCACAGACCTTCTACCTGAGGGCCACCATCTGAGGCAGCCTTCACCACAGGCTTGCCGGTATCCGGACACCACAACATGGACAATTTATTCATCGCCGCCAGCGCCAGCTCTCCCGAAGTCGACTTTCGCTTCGACGAGCGCCGGCTTTCGCTGAAGGGCGAATCCTATCCCGAGAACGCGGCGCAATTCTGGGGCGAGATCATCGCCACGCTGCGCCGCTTCCTGGCCGAGGACGATGCGGGGACGGCCATCACCGTCAACGTCGCGCTGGCTTACTTCAACAGCTCCAGCACCAAGATGTTGTTCTCGCTCTTCGATACCTTGAACGAGAAGGCCGAGTCGGGCACCGAAGTGGTGCTCAACTGGTACCACGACGAAGAGGATGACACCATCTTCGAATTCGGCCAGGAACTGCAGGAAGACTTTTCCGCACTGGTCTTCCACGATCACGCGGTACAAAGCTGATGGACGAGGTCGATCTCTTCGAGGCCGAGGCGCAGGCGCTGCAGCGGGCCAACGACGTGCTGGCCAGCGCGCAGCCTGACCCGGCCAGCTACCGCTGTGCACTGGAAGAACTGGTGCAGCACTATGGCCAGCTGATGCGCCAGAGCCGCCGCCTGATCTCGCGCAGCGATCGCACCGAGCGCGAGCTGAACCTGTTGAATGCGCGTCTGACGCAACTCAGCGACGAGCTCGACTACAAGGCCCGGCACGACAATCTCACCGGGGCGCTCAATCGTGGTGCCGTCTTCGAACGTGCCCACCAGGTGCTGGAAAAGTCGCCGATGTCGCTGATCGTGCTGGACATCGACTTCTTCAAGCGCATCAACGATGAATTCGGCCATCCGGCAGGGGACGCCGTGATCCGCGAACTGGTCAGCCGCCTGCGTACCGCTCTGGGCGGGATGGGCGTGATCGGTCGGGTCGGCGGTGAGGAATTCACCATTCTCCTGCCAGGCTGGGAGCTGGAACAGGCCGTGGTGCTGGCGGGCAGGATACGCCAGGCCATCGCGGGCGAGCGCTTCCAGTGCCTGCCGGCGCGGCCGGTGACGTCCAGCTTCGGCGTGGCCTGGGCCGCCGCCGGTGGCGACTTCGAAGAAACCTATGCCCGCGCCGACCAGGCGCTGTACCAGGCCAAGCGGGGCGGACGTAATCGGGTCGAGTCCGAGGCCACCGTCACCGGCTGACGGCGACCCGGCACTCCCCCCTCAATAGCGCGTCATCGCCGCCACCAGCGCGGCCAGCGACGCGGCTTGCATCTTGCGCATGACCTGCTGGCGATGCGCCTTCACGGTACGTTCCGAGGTGCCCAGTTCGGCGGCAATCTGCTTGTTCAGGCGACCCTTGACCAGGCCCTCCAGTACCTCGCGTTCGCGCCGGGTCAGGGTTTTCAGGCGCGCATGATGTTGCTGGCGCTGCTGCTGCTGCGGGCCGGATTCGTCGAAGGGCATCAGTGCGCCGCGGAAGGCAGCGATCAGCTGCGCCCTCACCATGGCCTGTTGCGATCCACCGATCCCGGTGGCGGCCATCATGCCGGCGCTGCCGCCGAGCATCTCCGTACCCTCCGTACCGTCTTCGTTGATGACGATGAGCGGCATCCCCGTCTGTCTTTCACCCAGCAGCGAGCGCAGCTGCGGGGCATTCATGCTTTGCATGTGCAGCTCCAGCACCAGTCCGCGTGGTGCGGCCTCGGTATCGGTCTGCAGGAACTGGTCGGCCGAGGCATGGTGGGCGACCTGGAAGCCGGCTGCCTCCAGGAATCTGACCAGGGGGGCGGCGTGGCTGTCGTCACCACCGACGAGATGGGCGAGATGTGCAGTCGTCATGTTTTTCTTCCTTGGCAGACGCGGGGGATCGAAGAGGGGCTAAGGGACTTCGCCGGCACGGCCTGCAAGAAGAGGCGTGCGGGAAGAAAAAACACAGTGTCACTGCGTGTTTGTCATTCGTCGATGGATTGGAAATTTAAGTCTACGAACTTAGAAACTCTTCTAGTTTTGGTTCAAAAAATTTCTAGAAACGAGCGGCTGCGCATTGCGGGCCAGGCATGCAGTCAGCCTGGCCATGGGCAAGCCGGTTTGGGGAATTACGGGTGAGTGCTTGTTGTCGTTGATGCAGGCGAGGTGGCAACCCGACTGGGTGTGGCAGGAACGCCCCCGGAGAGGCTCCGGCGGCGCTGTCAGCATGATGATGCCGCCACAGCCCGATAGACGGGCTCTGGGGACGATTGCGTGGGGAAGGGACAGGCGAGCGGCCTCGCAAAGCGGGCCGCCCGAGATGGCGTGCTAGCGCTGGAGCATCCATTCATGCGCGGGATCATTCCTGAAATGCCAGCTGCGGGTCGGTCCTGCCATCACATTGAGGTAATAGCTCTGGTAACCATGCGGTACCACGACCGGGTGATAACCGCGCGGTACCATCACCACGTCGTGATTTTCCACTGCCATCGATTCATCCAGCGAGCGGTCATCCACGTAGACCCGCTGGAAGGCGAAACCCTGTTCCGGATCGAGCCGGTGGTAGTAGGTCTCTTCCAGGAAGCTTTCCTGCGGCAGGTTGTCGGTGTCATGCTTGTGCGGCGGATAGCTGGAAGAATGCCCGCCGGGCGTCCGTACCTCGACCACCAGCAGGTGATCGGCTGCGGCGCTCTGGGGCAGGATATCGCTGACGTAACGGGTATTGCTTCCCTGGCCGCGCACGGATTGCGCCACATGCGCTGGCGCGATCAGGCGGGGCGGCAATTCGCCATGGCCGGGCGCGCTGCACAGCGCCACTTCGCTCGCGCTATCGGCCGTGATCGACAGGCTCTGGTGATACGGGATATAGACCGAGAAGGCCGGTTTGTCGTCGAACACGCCAAGTCGCCCGCCGATCTCGCGCCACTGGTATGCCCCGACCTGCACGCTGACCACGCCCCCCAGGATCACCAGGCAGTATTCGCGTTCACCGGTCTGCAGTGCCATGGTCTCGCCGCGCGCCAGGCGATGGGCGCTGAAGCCGACATAGCGCCAGCCGGCTGATTGCGGCGTGACCTGGACGATGTCGCGGCCGGTGCGGCTGGATTTGACGAGCAGGCTCATGCGGCCTCCTGCAGCGTATCGTTCTCGATGGCCGCCACCAGATCACGCAGATGGCGATAGCCCATGTCGGCGTAGCGATAGCTGGGGGCGACGGCCGGGTCTTGTTCGGCTTCCACCACCAGCCAGCCGGCATAACCCTGCTGGTACAGCAGTTGCAACAACGCGCCGAAATCGATGGCGCCGTCGCCGGGGACCGTAAAGGCGCCATTGATGACCGCTTGCAGGAAGCTCCAGTCGCGGTTGCGCGCGAGCCTGACCACGGCCGGGCGCACATCCTTGCAATGCACGTGGCAGACACGCGCCAGATGGCGCTGCAATACCGCCAGCGGATCACCGCCGGCAAAGGCGATATGGCCGCTATCGAACAGCAGGCCCACTTCGGGACCGGTGAGGGCCATCAGCTTGTCCACATCGTCCGGGGTTTCCACATAGGCACCCATGTGGTGGTGATAGGCCAGCCGCACGCCGCGCGCCAGCAGATGGCGGGCGAACTGGTTCAGGCGTTCGGCGTATCCCTCCCAGGCGGCTTCGCTGGTAAAGCGCGGGCGCTGATACAGCGGTGCCGCCGCGCCCTGGATGGAACCGGCCACCTCGCCATAGACCATGACCCGGGCGCCGTTGGCCGCCAGCAGCTGGAGGTGCGCCTCCACGGCGGCGATTTCCTCTGCCACGCTGCGCGTGGCCAGCTGGCCGCTGTACCAGCCGGAGACGCATTCCAGCTGGTATTTGCCCAGCACGGCGCGCAAGGCATCGGGCTGGCGCGGGAACTTGTTGCCCAGTTCGAAGCCGCGATAGCCGATCTGCGCGCCCTCGGACAAGGCCTGTTCCAGCGGCGTTTCACCGCCCAGCGAGGGCAGGTCGTCGTTCATCCAGGAAATGGGATTGATGCCGATCTTGACGTTAAAGGGTTTGCCCACGATGTCCTCTTCTGTGGCTGATGTGCGTGAATGTTCGGGTCTTCATAGCGATTGCGCCTGACGCGCCTGCTCATACTGGCTGCGTGCCTGCCGCACTTGCGGACGCGACGATACTTCAGGTACCGCCACCTCCCACCAGCAGCCGCCTTCTGCGGTGGTGCGCGCCGCATCGGTATCGATGCAGATCAGGTAGCTGCGATCGGCGGCGCGGGCGCGTTGCAGGGCGGCTTCGAGGTCGCCGATGGTCTTGACGTTTTCTCCCAGCGCCCCCAGCGCGCGGGCATGCGCGGCGAAGTCGATGGCGGGCGCGCCCGGGCCGGCCTGCAGGCAATCCTCCAGCATGTTGTTGAAGGGCGCGCCGCCACAGGCCTGTTGCAGCCGGTTGATGCAGCCATAGCCGCGATTGTCCAGGACCACGATGATGAGTTTCTTGTCCAGCATCACGGAGGTGGCGATCTCCGAATTCATCATCAGGTAACTGCCGTCACCGACGATGACGATCACCTCGCGCTCCGGCTGCGCCATCTTCACGCCCAGGCCACCGGCCAGCTCATAGCCCATGCAGGAAAAACCGTATTCGACGTGGTAAGCCCCGGGCCGTCCCGCGCGCCAGAGCTTGTGCAGTTCGGCCGGCAAGGTACCGGCGGCACAGACCACGATGTCCTGGCGGGGGGAGTCGGCCAGGGAGCGCTGCACCGCGCCGATGACTTCGCCGTCATAGGGCAGCTGGCTGCCGGTATCGGTGCGGCTGGTGATCTCCGTCACGCGCTCGCGCCAGGCCTGCGCCAGATCCTGCGCCCGCGCCGTCCAGGCTGCCTGGCTGCGCCAGTCTTCCAGCCTGTCCGACAAGGCCTCCAGTCCCAGCCGCGCATCGCACTGCAGGGCGGTGCCGTGAGACTTGAGCGCGTCCATTGCATTGACATTGAGATTGAGCAGGCGCGCCTGGGCGAACAGGGTATGCGAACCGGTGGTGAAATCCTGCAATCGCGTCCCCACTGCGATGACCACATCGGCCTGCTGCGCCATGGCATTGGCGGCCGGCGAGCCGGTCACGCCGATGGCGCCCAGCTGCAAGGCATGCGACCAGGGCAGGGCGCTCTTGCCGGCCTGGGTTTCGGCCACGGGAATGCCATGCCGCTCGGCAAAGTGGCGCAGCGCCTCGCAGGCGTCGCCGTAGAGTACGCCGCCACCGGCGATGAGCAGGGGCTGGCGCGCTTGCCGCAGCAGGGCCACGGCTTGCGCCAGTTCCGTCTCGGCGGGCGGTTGCACGCGCGGCACGATGGTCGGGGGCGAGAAGAAGTCCAGGGGATAGTCGTAGGCCATGGTCTGTACATCCTGCGGCAAGGCCAGCGTCACCGGGCCGCACTGGGCGGCATCGGTGAGCACCTGCACGGCACGGGGCAGGGCACTGAGCAATTGCTCGGGGTAGCAGATGCGGTCGAAAAAGCGCGACAGGGGCCGGAAGGCATCGTTGACCGAGATCCCGGGATCGCGGGCGTCTTCCAGTTGTTGCAGCACCGGATCGGGACGGCGCGAGACGAACACGTCGCCCGGTAGCAGCAGGACCGGCAGCCGGTTGACATGCGCCAGCGCAGCCGCGGTGAGCAGGTTGGTAGCGCCAGGTCCGATCGAGGTGGTCACCGCCATCATGCGCTGGCGCATGTGTGCCTTGGCATAGGCAATGGCGCTGTGGGCCATGGCTTGTTCGTTGTGGGCGCGATAGGTCGGCAGGCTGTCGCGGAACTGGTGCAAGGCTTCGCCCATGCCGGCCACGTTGCCATGGCCGAAGATGGAGAAGACGCCGCCGAACAGCGGCACCTCGCCCTGCGCAGTGCGGATGCGCAGCGCATCCAGGTAGCGTACCAGCGCCTGGGCCATGGTCAGGCGCACCGTGGCGCGCGCGGGTGCCGAAGAGCTCATGTTGCTGCTCATGCAGCCTCCCTGTTGTTGATGGGCTGGACCCGGCTGTCGCGCCAGAGTCCGATCAGTTCTTCGAAGGTCTGTCGCACCTGGGCGATCAGGGTGGCATCGTCGATCTTTCCTTGCAGCCACTGCCGGCTCGATTCGTGGAAGATGGTACGGCCGACCATGAAGCCACGACAGGTCTTGCTATGGCGCGATGCGGCGAAGCCGGCGGCCAGTTCCGTCACCGGCGCGGCCAGTCCCAGCAGCACCACGCCGCGACAATGGGGATCGCGCTCGGCGATGAGGGCGTCGATGCCTTCCCATTGACGCGCCGACATCGATTCCAGCTTCCACCATTCGGGATAGATATCCAGGTTGTAGAGCCGCTTGAGGGCGCGCAAGACCGTATCCTCTTCCTGCGGCAGCGATTTGGGCGGGATGATCTCCAGCAGCAATTCGTGACCGCTGTGCTGCACGGCGTCGTACAGTGCGCGCAGTTGCGCTTCCTGCTCCAGTCTTTTCTCGACCGCCTCATCCGGGTGGAACTGCACCAGGCACTTGACCACCTGCTCCTTGGGCCAGCTCTGCAGATGGGTGCCGATGGAGCGGCCGAAGTCGAATTCCAGGGGATTGGACAAGGGCAGTTCCACCGCCCGTCCCACCCACCAGCCGCGTCCGGTGGCGGCGTTGAGCGCATCCTGGCCGTAGCGGTCGTCGATCAGTACGCCGGTCCTGCCTTGCAGGCCGAGCTTGCTTTCGGTCTGCGCCACCGCTTCCACCAGCAATCGTTTCAGTTGCGGCAGGCGCTCCTGGGTGACGCCGGCTTCGGTCGCCAGGTCGAAGAACTGGTTGCGATGATCGAAGGCAAACACATTGACTTCGTCCCAGTGACGCCGCCGGCTGACCACCCGATGCAGCCGCTGCAGGTGCGCATCGCGATCGGGGCGCTGCAGGCGCTGGGCATGCTGGAGGAAGTAATCCAGTTCCATCGGCCCCGGCATGGCCGGTGCGCAGGCATGGCGCGACACCACCAGTGCGCCGCAGGCATTGGCATAGCGGCAGCACTGCTCGTCGTCTTCCTCGTTGAGCCAGCCCTTGAGGAAACCCGAAATGAAGGCATCGCCCGCACCCAGCACATTGAGTACCTCGACCTGCACCCCGCGATAGTGGAAGCCCTCTTCCAGGCTGGCCGGAATGGCCCCGTGCAGCACCACGCATCCCAGCGGGCCGCGCTTGACCACCAGCGTGGCCGCGCAGAGGGCGCGTACCGAACGCAGTGCCTCCATGATGCTGGTACTGCCACCGGCGATCATGAATTCTTCCTCGGTGCCGACCACCAGGTCGAACTGCGGCAGGATCCCTTGCAGATGGCGCGTCACGCCATCGCTGGCGATGAAACGGGTTTCGCCATCGCCCTTGCCGGTGAGGCCCCACAGCACCGGGCGGTAATCGATGTCGAGCACGGTACGCACCTGGTGGCGGCGGGCATACTCCAGCGCCAGGCTGCTGCTGCGATGTACCTGGGGTGTGGAAAAGTGGGTGCCGGTGATCAGTAGCGCCTTGCTGCTGGCGATGAAGGCTTCATCGATATCTTCCGGCGCCAGCGCCATGTCGGCACAATTGTCGCGGTAGAAGATCAGTGGGAAGCTGTCCTTGTCCTTCAGGCCCAGCATCACCAGTGCGGTCAGGCGCTGGGGATCGACCGTGACATGGCTGACATCGCAGCCCTCGGCGGCCAGCTCGGCCTTGAGGAACTGGCCATTCTGTTCGTCGCCCACGCGCGCCAGCATGGCCGATCTGAGTCCGAGCCGGGCGCAGCCGAAGGCGATGTTGGCCGAGGAGCCGCCCAGGTACTTGGCGAAGCTGCTGACGTCCGAGAGCGGCGCGCCGACCTGCTGGGCATAGAGATCCACGGCCAGGCGGCCAATGCAGATCAGGTCCAGCCGACGGTCGGGAGCGAAGCGTCCCTGAGGGGGAGTGTGAATAGTTTGCATGCGGGGTCCTTGTTAAACCTGTATTCCTTCCAGTTGGCTCATCAGCGTCTGCATTTCGGCGCCGCCGGCCATCATATCCAGCACCTCCTCCTTGGAAATCCTGTCCTTGGTGAAGCTGCCCAGCGACTTGCCCCGGTTGAGCAGGGTGAAGGTGTCGCCGATGGGATAGGCGTGATGCACGTTGTGGGTGATGAAGATCACCGAGATGCCGCGTTCGCGCGCACGGTGGATCAGCTTGAGCACATTGAAGGATTGCTTGACCCCCAGCGCCGCCGTGGGCTCATCGAGGATCAGCACGCGCGCGCCGAAGTGGATGGCGCGCGCAATGGCCAGGCATTGTTTTTCGCCCCCCGACATGGTGCCGATGGGGTGGTGCGGATCGCGCACCATGATGCCCATCTCGGCCAGCTTTTCCTTGGCGGTGCGGGCGGCGTATTCCATGTCCATGATGGACAGGCCGAAGAGCTTGCGGACCGGTTCGCGCCCCATGAAGAAGTTGCGCACCACCGACAGCAGCGGCACCAGCGCCAGGTCCTGGTAGACCGTCGCCACGCCCACATCCAGGGCCTCCTTGGGCGACTGGAAGCGCACCGGCTTGCCGTCCACCAGGTACTGCCCGGCCGAGGGCTGGTGCACGCCCGCCAGCAGCTTGATGAGCGTGGACTTGCCGGCGCCATTGTCGCCCAGCAGGCAATGGACCTCGCCACGGCGCAGGCGCAGGCTGACATTCTGCAATGCGATCACCGGTCCGAAGTACTTGCTGACCTGGTCCAGTTCGAGGATGGCCTCGTCCTTGTGTGGCTGCGTAGTCATCTGGCCTCCGTGATGCGACGGCGTACGAAGTTGTTGAACAGCACCGCGACCAGCAGCATCACGCCGAGGAAGACGCGGAACCAGTCCGAGCTGAGATTGGTATAGGTGATGCCGATCTGCACCACGCCAAAGATGAGCGCACCGAAACAGGCGCCGATCACCGAGCCGTAGCCGCCGGTGAGCAGGGCGCCACCGATGACGGCGGCGATGATGGCTTCGAATTCCTTTTGCATGCCGCGATCGGCGGCGGCCGAACCGAAATCGGCCACCTGCAGCACGGCAAACAGGCAGGCGCAGAAGGCCGTGAAGACGAACAGGCCGATCTTGACCTGGCGCACCGGCACGCCCATGTTCTTGGCCGCCACCGCATCGCCGCCGACGGCGAAGATCCAGTTGCCCAGCCGTGTGCGCGCCAGTACGAAGCTGGCCACCAGTGCCACCAGCGCCCACCACAGGATGACCTTGGGAATGCCCGCCACCAGCGGGGCGCCGCCATTGACGGTGGCGATCCAGCCATGCCGGGCCAGCCAGGAGAACAGGCTCGTGCCGACATTGCCGGTGAAGAGCAGTTGCCCCAGCCAGTCGTGTTCGGCGCGTTCTCCCACGCCGCTGACGATGGTGCGGTTGGCAAACAGGATCGACAGCGCCAGCGTCAGTCCACGCAGGATGAACAGGAAGGCCAGCGTGACGATGAAGGAGGGCAGGCGGGTCTTCATGACCAGATAGCCGTTGAGCCAGCCCAGCAGCATCGAGCCGGCGAAGGCGAACAGCACCGCCAGCCAGAACGGCCAGCCGAAATAGACCGTCGGGATGGCGACCATCATGCCGGCGAAGCCGATCATGGAGCCGATGGAGAGGTCGAATTCGCCACCGATCATCAGCAGGCAGGCCCCCACGGCGATGATGCCCAGATAGGCCGCCACCTGCATCCAGTTGATGACGCCATCCAGGTTGAACATGCCGGAGTCGCCGGCGCTCAGGGCAAAGACGATGAACACCAGGATAGCCCCGGCCAGCGAGGCAAATTCGGGACGACCCAGCAGCCGCGAGACGAGGCTTTCACGGCGCATGCGCTCATCACCATCAGCGTGCGGGCCGTGCAGGCGTCGCCGGGCGAGCAGTTCAGTTGTATTCATTGCAGTTCCATTCGAGGGAAGGTTGCGTCCGCCCGCAGTCTCCGGCCTGCGCGGGCGGGTAGGACTTGGCCGGGCGTGTGCCCGGCCAATAGGCCATCAGCGATACTGGCCGGCGTACTTGAGCACCTTGTCCAGGTTGTCCCGGGTGATGTAGCCCGGGCCGGAGCTGATGTGGCGCGGTCCGTAGATGGGTGCCAGGCCATACTCGGCCAGGCGCGCCTGGAACTTCGGATTGGCCTTGAGCTTGTCCTGCAGCACGGCCATGTCGGTGGTCTTCAGCTGACGCGACAGCGCCAGGATGGCCACCGGGATATAGCCTTGCAGATACGGTTGCTGGTCGATGGCGAATTGCACCGAGCCATCCTTGATGCCATTGGCGATCTCTTCGGACAGGTCGAAGGTGGCGAACCAGATCTTGGACTTGAGCCCCATCTTCTGCAGCGCGCGCAGGCTGGGCACCGCCGAATCCGGACCCAGCGCCAGCACCGCCTGGGTGCCGGGATTGTTGCGCAGGTAGGCGCTGACCTTGCTTTCCACCGCATTGGGATCGATGCCGGTATCCAGCGTGGCCTTCTTGTAGTCCGCCCCGATGGCCTCGGCAAAGCCGCGGCAGCGTTCGAAGGAAGAGGGGTTGGTGGCGTAGTGGTTCACGCACAGGAAGGACTTGATGCCAGCCGCCTTGGCCTTTTGTCCGGCGCCATAGCCGGCGTCGTATTCGGGCTGGCCCACATGCATCAGTGCACCCAGTTGTTCGCTCTGCTGCTGGGTGCCGGAGTTGATGGTGATGACCGGGATGTTCTTGGCCACGACCGTCTCGACGGGTTTCTTGAGCACGCTGAAATCGGCGATGCTCACGACCACGCCGTTATAGTTGCGCGCCGCCGCCTGTTCCACCAGGCGTGCCATGTCGGCCAGGTCGCCGTTGGAGGGGTTGCGATAATCCACGCTGACGTCGAAATCCTCGCCGGCCTGCTTGATGGCGTTCTTGATGGTGTTCCACCAGGAGTCGGAATCGGGGGCGTGACTGATCAGGACAAACTTGTCGTTGGCGGCCAGGCCAGGGGAGGGGGCGGTAGTCAACAGCAGGGCCGTTGCCGAGAGGACGGCAAACAGCCCTTTGCATCCGAATCTTTGCATGATGAATGTCTCCGGTTATTTTTTTACTGTGGGCCGCTTTCTGGTGAGTGCCGGTTTCTTCCGAATGCGTGCAGGAAGTCACTGTGCGGTGAAGCGGTAACTAACAATAGAACAAGCAAAGTCGATGCGCAATAATTTTTTTCAGTTAAATTAAAAATAGAAATTATTTTTCAAATACGTTATCTGGATGCCTATATAATCGAGCCATCGTCCCGCATCGGACTATCAATTCCCTCATGAAAGAAACGCGGTGGATACTCCAACTGTCGACGAACTGATGCTGCAGATTGCGGCGCAATACCACTCCCTGTCCCGGCAATTGAAATTGATTGCCGCCTATGTGGATCAGCACAAGACCAGCCTGATGCTGGAGCGCATCAGCGATATCGCCGAGCAATGCCAGGTGCAGCCTTCGGCCATCGTGCGTTTCGCCAAGCATTTCGGTTTTTCCGGCTTCAGCGAGATGCAGGCGGTGTTTCGCGAGGCCTATACAGCGCAGGCGATCCCGTCGAAGAACTACCAGCGGCGCATCCGCAACCTGATCCAGAGCAAGCCCACACGCGTGACCAGTGCGGCGCTGGCGCACGAGTTCATCCAGGCCAGTCGCGCCGGGCTGGATGAAATGCTGGGTGGTTTCGACGAGGAGCAGTTCGAGGCCGCGGTGAAGCTCTTGCTCAAGGCCGAGAATATCTATGTCATCGGCGTGCGTCGCTCCTTCCCCATCGCCAGTCACCTGGCCTATGCCCTGCAGCACACCAACAAGCGCGTGCACCTGATTTCAGGCAATGGCGGCATGTTCCGCGAAGAGGTGCGCAGCATCGACAAGCAGGACGTGCTCATCGCCATCAGCTTCACCCCGTATGGCCAGGAGACCCAGGCTTGCGTGCGCCTGGCCCATCACCGCCAGGCGCGCACGCTGGTCATCACCGACAGCCAGCTCAGTCCGCTGGCACGTCACGCCTCGGTGCTGCTCAAGGTCAAGGAAAGCAGTGCCTTCTCGTTCCGCTCGCTGACCAATGCGATGTGCCTGTCGCAGGCGTTGTTCATTGCCTTGGCCTATCGGATGGAACTGGATGTGGCAGAAGCGGAACCTATCGATGGCTACGATGACGCCAGCGACTGATCGGCAGCGCTGGCGTCATCTGCGGCAACAGCTATAGCAAGACCGGCTGCTGCTCCAGCAAGGAGCGGCGCATGGCCACGCCGATGCGGGTGGCTTCGGTGGCATCTTCCAGGGTGAGTGCCAGTGGCAGGTCGAGGCGGACGGCGTCGACGAAGTGCCGGGCCTCCGTCACGAAGGCATCGGCAAAGCGCTCGATGAAGCTGGGGGTGCTCTCGCTGCGCACGCCATGCGCATCGGCGATGGTGACGCGGTTGAGACGGGGATTGGCGCCGATGCTGAGTCGCCCGCGCGTACCGGTGACATCGGTCATGGTCTCGTGGCCGTGGGCCATGGTGCGCGAGGCATAGAAGCTGGCCAGGCGACCCTCTTCGAATTCGCAGATAGCCAGTCCATTGTCGACGTCCTGGTACGGTGCCAGGTCATGGTGGATGGCACGCACTCCGCTGGAGATCACCCGCACCGCCCGCACTTCTCCCAATAGCCAGCGGGCCAGATCGATGTCGTGTACCGAGCAATCGAGGAACAGGCCGCCGCTGGTCGGGGCAAAGCGCACGAAGAAGCCATCCGGGTCATAGGCATCGCAGGTCTGCGAATAGACCATGAAGGGCGAGCCGATCAGGCCCTCGTCGATCTTGCGCCGCGCATCCTGGTAGCTGGCATCGAAGCGCCGCACGAAACCTGTCATCACCTTCAGCTGCGGATGGCGTGCCGCCTCGGCCTGTACGCGCAGGCAATCTTCCAGATCCAGTGACAGCGGCTTTTCGCAGAAGACATGCTTGCCGGCGCGCAGCGCCGCGATGATCTGCCCGGCATGTAGCGCGGTGGGCGTGACCAGGAACACGGCTTGCAGGCCCGGATGGGCCAATAGCGCCTCATAGTCCTGGTATTGATGCGCATCGGGGTAGCTCTGGCGCGCCCAGTCGAGTTCAGCGGCGATCGGGCTGCAGACTGCGCATAGCGCCGCACCCGGTACCAGCGTGGCGAGATTGTCGGCATGTCGCCGACCCATGCGGCCCAGGCCGACCACGCCGACCTGCAGCAAGGATGGCGCGCTCATGCCGAGAGGCTGACGATGCGTTTTTCACGCCACGAAGTGGCGGCCGCTTCGGCCAGCTGCAAAGCCTTGACGCCATCCTCGATGGTCGTGCGCACGGCCTGGCCGCTCTGCATGGCCTGGAAGAAATGGGCGATTTCACGCGCGTAGGCAGCGCGGTAGCGCTCCAGGAAAAAATGCTCGGGAAGATCGGCGCTGACCTGGCTGGCGGTGGCCGCCACGACCTCGGTAGGGCGATGATTGCCGGCCTGCAGCATGCCCTTGCTGCCCAGCACCTCGAAGCGCTGGTCATAACCGTAGGCGGCGCGCCGGCTGGTGTTGATCTGGCACAGCCGGCCGCTGCGGGTCGTGATGGTGACGGCGGTGCTGTCGATATCGCCGGCGCTGGCAATGGCAGGATCGGTCAGGCAACTGCCGGTGGCAAAGACGCTGACCGCTTCATCGGCCAGGATCCAGCGGAAGATGTCGAAGTCGTGGATCAGCATGTCCTTGAAGATGCCGCCCGAGCAGGCAAGGTAGGCGAGCGGCGGGGCGCCCGGATCGCGGCTGGTGACCAGCAGCATCTCGGGATCGCCGATCTCGCCGGCGGCCAGGCGCTGGCTGAGCGCCTCGAAGGTGGGATCGAAGCGGCGCTGGAAGCCGATCATGCAGGTCACCCCAGCCGCCCGCACCGCCTTCGCACAGGCTTGTGCGCGTTGCAGGTCGAGGTCGACCGGCTTTTCGCAAAAGATCGCCTTTCCGGCCGCAGCCGCGCGCAGGATCAGGTCGGCATGGGTGTCGGTGCTGGAGGCGATGACGACGGCGCCAATGCGGCCATCATCCAGTATCTGTTCGATGCCGGCGACCTGGGCGTCGTGCTGGCGCGCCAGCTCGGCGGCGCTGTCGGCATGGACGTCGCAGACATACCTGAGTCGCACGCCGGCTTGCGCGGCGATATTTGCTGCATGGATCTTGCCGATGCGTCCGGCACCGAAAATGGCCACTTCGATCATTGATGTCTCCAAGTAAAAATGGGGACGTTTCATGGCGCCCCTTTGTATTTGGAAACTATATTCTCTTTAAGTTTAAATTGGAATATTTATTTCGATTGCCGGCCAAATCACTGCGCAGCACCGGTCATGGAGCGGTCGCGCATTTTTATTCCGATGGAAATACCCGCCGCAAGTCCCCGGCCTCGAACCGGCACAGGTCGCCACAGGCTCAGGTCACCACATCCTGCCGGGCGGTCTCGGTTCCGGCACACACTTGCGCCCGGCCCCTGTTCTTGGCCAGGTAGAGGTTCTGGTCCGCCAGTTCGACCAGGCTGGCCGGGGAGGTGGCCGGGCCGGGATTGTCCACGGTGGCCACGCCGATGCTCAGGGTGACATGTGCGCAGACCTCGGACTTGGCATGCATCAGCTCCAGTCGCATCACCGACTGGCTGATGTCCTGGGCCATCTTCAAGGCTTGCTCCCGTCCGGCCATGGGCAGGATGCAGGCGAATTCCTCGCCGCCGTAGCGCGCCACGCAGTCGTAGCTGCGATTGAAATTGCTGCGGATGGCTTGCGCCACCTGCGCCAGGCAGCGGTCGCCGGCCTGGTGGCCGTAGTGGTCGTTGTATTTCTTGAAATAGTCGATGTCGATCATCAACAGGGAGATGGCCTGCCCCGAACGCTTGCACAATTCCCACTTCTCGGTCAGCTCGCTGTCGAACTTGCGACGGTTGAACAGGCCCGTGAGCGAGTCGGTCACGGCGATGTTGCGGTAGAAGTCCGACTGCAGCTTCAGCGTCAGGTGGGTCAGTACCCGCGCCTTGAGCACCGTGCCGTTGATGGGCTTGCTGATGAAATCGACACCGCCGACGTCGAAGCCCTTGACCTCATCCTCCTCGCTCTTCAGGCCAGTCAGGAAGATCACCGGTATGCCCAGCGTGGCCGTGTTCTGCTTGAGCCGTTCGCAGGTCTCGTAGCCGTTCAGTCCGGGCATGTTGACGTCCATCAGGATCAGGTCCGGCAGGATCCGTTCGCACAGGTCCAGCGCCTGCTGGCCGCTGCCGGCCATGTAGATGTCGTAGTCGCCCTTGAGCATGGCATTGGCCAGGCGGATGTTGATGGGCTGGTCGTCGCACAGCAGGATGCGCGGACGGCTGCCACGTAGCGTGGAAAGTTCTTCCAGGATGCGTTTCACGGTGCTTCTCCAAAATGGCGATCGAGCAGGGCCAGTGCGGCCGGGAAATCCAGTTTCTCGATCAGCTCGATCACTTGCAGGTAGTGCGGCTGTTGCATCAGGTCATGACGCCGGCCGATCACGTCGGCAAGGTCGATGGCCTCGAGGTTGCTTGACGATAACAGTGCCCGCAGGCGTTGCCTATCAGGAAAATCAGAAGTCGGCGCGGGTCTGCCGCTGGAGGCCGGGGGCGATATTTGCCCGGAATGCAAGGCTTGCACCTCCAGTTGTTGCAAGACCAGCACGCAATCGCGCTGGCTCTCGTCCACCTCCTGGCGACACAGGGCGATCAGGGCCTCGGCCTGTTCGGCGCTGCCAAAGCGAGAGCGCTGTTCGATGGCGCCGAAATAGGCCGCCAGGCCACGCGCACCGATGGTGGCGGCCATGCCCTTGATGGCATGGCTGGCCTGTGCCAGTTGTGGCAAGGCGTGTTGCGCCAGGGCCTCACGGTACTGCGCGTAGAGCCGTTCCAGCTCGGCTGCGGAGGCATTGAGCGTGGTGCGGTAGATGTCGCCGGCCTGGCTATAGCGACGCATGATGGTGGCATAGCTGTCCACGCTCTGGCGGTTGCCCGGGGCTTCGGTTGCCGGCGAGGCCGGTGGTGTGACGACGGCCCCCTGTGCAGCACGTTCCGGGTGCAGATGGGAGAGCAGCATGGGGATCAGCGTGCTCACGTCGATGGGCTTGGCGATATGGCCCGCCATGCCGGCGTCGATGCAGCGCCGCTTGTCCTGGGGAGAAGCATTGGCGGTCATGGCCAGGATGGGGATGCCGCGCAGTTCGTGGTGGCGTCGTATGCGGCGACTGGCTTCGATGCCATCGATGTCGGGCATCTGCAAGTCCATCAGGATCAGGTCGAACTGGCGCGCCGGATCGCAGGCCATGGCCACGCCGGTACTGCCATTCTCGGCGCAGCTGACTTCGGCCCCCGAGAGCGCCAGCAATTCGCTGGCGACCTGCCGGTTCACGGCATTGTCTTCGACCAGCAGGATGCGCACCGCCGCCAGCGGATGCGACTGCTCGGGGGGCGGGCCTTCCTTGGCGCTGGCCGGTGACGGGGCGTCGGGGCAGGCCAGTTGCACGGGCGTCTCGTCGTCCACGGGCAAGGCCAGGTCGAACCAGAAACGGCTGCCGCGCCCGGGTTCACTGCTGACCTGCAACTGTGCGCCCATCAGCCCGACCAGGTGCTTGCTGATGGCCAGGCCCAGCCCGGTGCCACCATAGCGGCGGGTGATCGATGCCTCGGCCTGGGTGAAGGCATCGAAGATGTCCGCCAGCCGTTCGGCAGCGATACCGATGCCGGTATCGATGACTTCCACGCGCAGTTGCAGTGTGCTGGCCTTGACCGGTGCCAGGTGCGAGAAGCGCACATCGATGCGGCCCTGATGGGTGAACTTGAGGGCATTGCCGACCAGGTTGACGAGGATCTGCTGCAACCGGTAGGCGTCGCCCACCACACGTTGCGGCAGTCGCGGATCGAGTTCGATGTTCAGGAGGACGCCAGCCTGGGGCGGTGTGCCGGCCAGTATCGCCGAGAGGTCGCGGGTGAAATGTGCCAGGCTGAAGGCTTGCAGGTCCAGTTGCAGCTGTTCCACGTCCATCTTGGAAAAGTCGAGCAGGTCATTGAGCAGGTTCAGCAGCGACTTGGCCGAGAACTCGGCCTTGTCGAGATAGTCGCACTGGCCGGGCAGGGGATGCGTGCGCTGTAGCAGCTGGATCATGCCCAGCACGCCATTCATCGGCGTGCGGATCTCGTGGCTCACGCTGGCCAGGAACAGGCTCTTGGCGGAATTGGCCTGCTCCGCCTTCAGGCGCGCATCGACCAGGTTGTTTTCGAATTCGATGCGCTGGGTGATGTCCAGGTTGATGCCGATCACCCGCACCGGCGTCCCCATGCCATTGCGCTCCACATGCGCGCGCGCCTGCACGTAGCGCAGGCTGCCATCGCGACGCACCACCCGGAAGATGGGTTCGTACTCACCGGTCCCGGCCAGCGCGGCCTGCAGCGAGCTTTCCACATAGCCGACATCATCGGGATGGACGCGGTGGCGCCAGTCTTCGTAGCTGGTCGTATAGCGGCCCTGCTTGTCATCGATGCCATAGATTTCGGCGATCTGGCGATTGAAATGCAGGACATCGCTTTCCTGGTCCCACACCCACACGCCCAGCTTGGCGACGTCGGCGGCCAGCACCAGCTGGTCGCGTGCAGCAGCCAGCTCGGCCTCCTGCTGGCGCTGCAGGCTCATGTCCACGGCAATGTAGAGATAGCCGACATGGCGCTGGCGATGATCCAGCATGGTGGTGCGCTGGCGCGACACGCGTAGCGTGGCGCCGTCCTTGCGGCGGTAGAGCAGGTCGCTGGTGGCGTCGTCCCCGGGCTGCGGCTGGCCCGCCACCGGCCAGCAGAATTGCTGCTCGCAGAGATGGCCGACGGTTTCCTCGGCGCTGTAGCCCAGCATGTTCTCGGCGCCGCTGTTGAACAGGGTGATGAGACCCTGCGGCGAAGTGGCGATGATGGCCACGCCGGTGGCCGAATGCAGCACATTGTTGAGCAGCAGGTTGGCATCCTGCACCTGGTCCAGCAGGAACTGGTTCTGTTGCAGGGCGCCGGACAGCTGGTCGCGGTTGTGGGTGATCTCGGTGACATCGTGGGCCACCACATAAAATCCCAGGACTTCGCCATCCTCGGCCACATCGGGGATGTAGGTCGTCAGCACATGCTTGATGCCGCTGCCGGGATGTTCGAAGCTGCGCTCGAAGGTCTGTTTCTGCCCCGTCAGTACCGCCTCGATATGTGGCAGGGACTTTTCATAGAGATCGCGATCCATCAGGTCACGCATGTGCATGCCGCGGATCTCGCTGGCCGGGCGATGAAATACGCGCTCGTAGGCCGCATTGGCGAAGCGGTTGATCAACTGCTTGTCCCAGTAGCCGACCAGCGAGGGCATCACGTCCAGCACGGTCTGCAACATGGTCTTGGCCTTGTGCAGGGCATGGGTGCGTTGCTGTACGGTCGATTCCAGCTCCTCGTTGATCCTGTGCAGCTCGCGCTCGATGTTCTTTTCGTGGGTGATGTCGCGCAGCATGAAGGCCTTGCCGATCGGCGCCCCCGCACGGTCCCGCAGGGGAAACAGCAACGCCGACGCATAGCGGGTCAGCTGGCCGTGCAGGCTGATGACATGGGCCGCGGGTGGGGCATGCAGTTTTTCCTCGGTGGTGCTGGCGCGTGCATCCAGTTCGCGCAGCGCTCCGTGGGCCGACAGCGGCGTGCCCAGTGCCTGTTCGCGGGAGCGCTGCAGGTAGTCGGCGGCCCCCTTGTTCCAGGAGCTGATCATGCCCTTGGCATCGGTGGTGATGATGGCGTCGGGCGAGCTGTCCACCACGGCCGCCAGCAGCGCCTGCGCTTGCTGCAGTTTCCTTTCGCGGCGCGCAAATGCCTGGTAGGCCAGCGCCACGGCCACGATCAGCAGTGACAGCGTCCCTACCGACAGCAGCACGGCACGGTCGCTGATGAACTGGTGGGTCTGCAGGTATTGGGGCGTGCTTCTGATGTGCAGGCGCCAGGCCCGTCCATACAGTGGCAAGGCGCTGTCCAGGCTGGCGTTGCCCTTGACGGAGGTGAAATTGTCGCTGCGGAAGAGCTCCGTGGAAGCGCCGTCATGGGTGACGTCCTCGATCTGGATCTGCAGCGCGCGCGGATTCCAGCGCTGGCTCAGCTCACGCAGGATGGCCTTGACCGACAGCGGCGAGTAGGCCCATCCGATGATCCTTTCCTGGCGTTGCTCTATCGTGGCCGGGGTGACCGAGCCGGCATAGATGGGCAGCAGGAACAGGTAGGAAGTCGCTCCCGCACTTTCTCCCTGCACCAGCTGGATGGGACTGGTCAGCTCGGCCCGGCCGGTGAGCATGGCGTTGTCGGCCGCGGAGCGGCGATCCTGGGAAGACGCGATGTCGATGCCCAGGGCCTTGCGGTTGGACTCCAGAGGCTCGATCTGTTCAATCACATACAGGTCGCTGGCCGGGGCATTGAATTGCTGGATGCTGGAGAACGGCATGTGTCCCTGTGCCAGCTTCCTTTCGTAGGCCGCGCGTTGTCGCGGCGCGACCCGGCGGATGAAACCAAAGCCATTGGCCCAGGGGAATTCCTGGGACGCATCGCGGCTGTCGGTATAGCGCAGGAAGCGTTCGCGGCTCAGTTCATCGGGGCCGATGGCCAGGATCGCGCCGCGGGTGCCGTGCAGTGCCAGTTCGTAGCGCAGCATCAGTGCGGTGATGTCGTCCCTGATCCAGCGGCTGTCCTGGGCCAGGCCGTCGCGCACTTCCTTGTCGTTGAGGTAGGCGATACCCAGCACGCCGGCCAGCAGCAGGCCGAATGCCAGCAGCAGGAACAGGCAGGTGTTTCGGGTGACTCTGGTCATGTGCACAGGTCTTTCTTTCGCTATGGTTTGCTTGGATTTGCGTGCCCCAGCGCGAACAGGCGCATTGCGCCATTGATTTCACCAGAACGCTGTCCAGCGGGCCATCAGGAAAATCCCGGGCGTGGCTGGCCAGGTCGGCCCGGGGCCATGTTCCATCCCTACCCGGGCTGTCCTGCAGGTACCGCCCGCATCATGCTTCGTGCCATGTCCGCCGCTGCCCGTGCCACCAGCAGGATCGCTGCCGGCATGCTCCTGCGCAGGGGATCTGCCTTCCCGCGTTGGGCGGAGATGCGGGCGTATTCCTTTTCGAGCTTGCAGTAGGCCTTGTCGGCAGCGTCGATGTCAGCGCGCGAAGCCCATGTGCATACCGCCATGTAGCCGCTGCAGACGCCACGTTCCCAGGTAGGCGTGACGTTGGTCCGGACCCAGTAGAAGTCGCCGTTCTTGCAGCGGTTCTTGACCAGGCCGCTCCAGGGCAGGCCACTCCTGAGCGTATTCCACATGTCGCCGAAGACCACTTCAGGCATGTCCGGGTGGCGCACGATGTTTTGCGGTGCGCCCAGCAACTCTTGCTCGGTGAAACCGCTGATGGCGACGAAGGCCGGGTTCACGTAGGTGATGCAGCCCTTGATGTCGGTCTGGCAGACGATCGACGCGTAGGCATCGATTTCACGTTCTTGTTGGGTGATGGGGAGATTCAGACGCATGGCCAGCTCCTGCTGCATTGATTGATGGAATCATTAAACCATGAAATCGTTAAAATCACTAAAAAATAATTAATAAATCGAATAAATAACAAATTTGTGGTGCGATTCCAACTGGATTGTTTTCGCGTCAAGTGGGCGTGGTGTGCTGAGGATGCTTTATTTGTCCTTGATTTGTAAGGGTAATTTATCCGTCTTCGGTGGTTTTTGAGATGATTCTCATGGGCTGCGAGGGGAAGTTTCCGTAAGTTTAAAATGATTAAATTGCGTTATTTGGTTATCTGGGGTCTAATGAAACTCATCCATAGAAGAATGGATTTCGCTGCGATCCCGTCGCAGGGCCATTGGAAGAGGGGGAAACTCCGAGGGAGAGGCGCTTTGAGTCACAAGAACAAGGTAGTGGCCCTGGTGATCGTGGCTACGGTGATGGCGGCTATCGGGCCGGTGCTCGTCATGATGATGCTGTCGCGCCAGGCGGTGCTGCGTGCCGAGCACGAGCGCCTGGCGTTCCATGCCGGGAGCGTGATCGATCGCGCCGAACACACCTTCGCCGAGAGCCGTACGGCGCTCAAGGTCTTGTCTCCCCTGATGCTGCGCCCCTGCTCGCCGGAACACATCGAGCAGATGCGACTGATCATCGTCAGTTCTCGCATCATCGACGAGATGGGCTATTACGAATACGGGCAGCTCCGATGCACTGCCTGGGGACTGGTCCGTCCCGGACAGGCTCCCAGGCAGGCCCGGGCGGAATTCCTTTCCAGCGATGGCGTGGAAGTGGCGCTGGACCAGTCGTCCTTCGTCGCCGATGGTCCGCGCATGATGTCCATGCAATACGGCGCGCACAATGTGCTGGTCCATCCGGATCGGTTCATCGACATCGTTCCTGGTGACGGCGTGCATCTGGTACTGGCGCGTACCCGGGGCCACAGGATTGCAGAGTCTGGTGCGGTGTTGCCGGTGGAGGCGATTGCGCGCGCCAGTGCCAGTGCGCAGGATGTGGACGGCTATCTGGTCGAGACCGTCAGTCGCAATGGCTGGACCGCCCTGGCCATGAGCGACAACACCCGCATCCTGCGGGAGATGGAGCAGCAGCAGCGCTGGTTCCTGCCGGCCGGTGCGCTGGTGGGCCTGGTCATGGTGCTGCTGGTGCTGAAGGTCTCGCAGGCGCGCCTGTCGCCGCTGGCCGAGTTGCAGCTGGCGGTGAAGAAGAAGGAATTCATCGTCCACTACCAACCCATCATGGAGATCGCCAGCGGCCGCTGTATCGGCGCCGAGGCACTGGTGCGCTGGAAGCGTCCCGACGGCAGCGTGGTCCGGCCCGACCTGTTCATTCCCCTGGCCGAGGAAAGCGGCCTGATCCTGCCGCTGACCGACCAGGTGGTCGCCAGGGTGGTCAAGGAGATGCGCGCCTTGCTGTGTGCCGACCGCAACCTGCACATTGCCATCAACGTGGCACCGCAGGACATCAAGACTGGCCGCATCCTGGAGGTGGTCTCGCGCCACCTGGCCGGGTCCGGCATCCGTACCGAGCAGATCTGGATGGAGGCCACCGAGCGGGGATGCATGGATATCACTTCGGCCCGCCTGACACTGGCCCGCGCGCGCGAGATGGGGCATTCGATGGCACTGGACGATTTCGGCACCGGCTACTCCAACCTGCAATACCTGCAGGGCTTGCCCATGGACGCCCTCAAGATCGACAAGTCCTTCGTCAGTACCATCGGCACCGGAGCGGCCACCAGCGCCGTGATCGACCATATCATCGCCATGGCCAAGAGCCTGGAGCTGTATATCGTGGCCGAGGGCGTGGAAACGCCGGAGCAGGCCGCCTATCTCAGCAGCCACGGCGTCGATTTCGCCCAGGGCTGGCTGTTTGCCAAGCCCATGCCGGTGGATGAATTCATCGATTTCTATCGCGTCGCACTGGACTGCCATGGCGATGGCCCGCAGTTCGCCGCCGGCTTCCACTGGTATGTGGAGGCGGCTTCGGCCGTGGGCCTGGACGACTGAGCGGGGCCGCCTGTCAGCCGTTCGCTACCTGGGCTGGCACGGCATGCTGGCGCAGCGCCAGTGCCAGCTCCTGGTCCAGTCCTGACATGTGCCGGATCAGCATGGCCGGGATCATGCCCATGACGATATCGACCAGGGGCGCGTTGCCGTCTTCCAGATAGGGGCGCAGCCGGTGCAGCAGCGCCAGCAATTCGGCATGATCCTTGCGGTGGGCCTTGATGTTGGCGTAGCCGACCAGGTCCATGATCTGTTCTTCCTGGCGAAAGCCATCCTCGATTTCCGCCACCAGTGCCGCATAGGCACTGCCGAAACCTCCCTGCGGGACCAATACCAGAGCGGCAATGCCATCGAACACGCGGCGGTGTTCCTCGTCCATGTCGGTGAGCAGGGACGGGATGCGGGTCGTGAGATCTGCGTCGGCCATGGGCGGCCTCCTTGGGCTGCGGTTCGCCCGCGACGTGGGACGAGCACGGAGCTGTCCATGCTGCCGGAATGAAGGCGGTTGTGGTGCCATCCGGGAGAACGCTCGATTTGATTCTAGGAGCTTGGCCTCGAATAAATTTGAGATAGCTCAAGCCTGGCCGATTTGGTCAGCGTTGCAATGACGAACGCCGCCCGGAAGGGGCGGCGTTCTGGCGGCCGACGGGAGGTCGGCCGGGCGGGCTTGTAAAAAGCGCCGTTCCTGGCTCTGCAGTAGGTGCCGTCAGGGGGGCAGCACCTTGCGCAGCATTGCTGCCAGTTCAGGCGGTGAAAACTTTGCGACATAACCATTGGCGCCCACCGAACGCACATGGTCTTCGTTGGCCGAGCCGGTGAGCGAGGAGTGGATCACTACCGGTAACTGCTTGTATTGCTCCGAGGCCTTGATCTTGCGGGTCAGGGTGAAGCCATCCATCTCCGGCATCTCCAGGTCGGTCAGGACCATGGCGACCTTGTCGGTGAGCGGCTTGCGCTCCTGTTCGGCTGCGCGCGCGAGTTCCTGCAGTTTCTTCCAGGCCTGCAGGCCGTCGGTAGCCATGATGTAGGGCAGGTTCAGGTCTTGGAGACACTTCTCGATCAGGGCACGCGCCATGCGCGAATCATCGGCTGCCAGCACCACGGAACCCGGCTTGAGCTTGAGTTCGCTGGTCCCCGGCGGCGGCGACTGGATTTGTTCCTTCACCGGCGAGACCAGGTTGAGGATGTGTTCCACGTCCAGCACCTGCACCAGCCGACCACCGTCGATGGCGGAGTCGAGGCGGGCGATGCTGGTCACCAGGCTGCCCGGTGAATGCGCTTCGGCGGGCAGCACCTGACTCCAGTCCAGGCGCACGATCTCTTCTACCGATTCCACCGCGAAGGCCTGGGTGTGACGGGCAAACTCGGTGATGAGCAAGATGTTGAGGCCATGCCCGGCCTTGCATCCGGTCACCGCCGACAGATCCACTACCGACATCACCTGGCCACGGATATTGACCATGCCCATCATCGGCGAGCGCATGCCGGCGGCGGCAGTGATCTCCATCATCGGGACGATCTCGCGGATCTTGAACACGTTGATGCCATAGAGCTCGCCCGGTTTGTCGGTGGAGCCATCGGGGGTGCCCAGGCGGAACAGCAGCAGTTCGAACTTGTTGCTGGAGGTCAGGTTGGTCCGTTCGTCGATTTCTTTTTGGAAAGAGTCCATCGCATCCTCTACAGGTCAGAATTGTTCCCAGTCACCTTCGGCAGTACTGCCGGGAGCTGGTTTGGTCGGTGCAGCGGCGGGGCGGGCGATGGCCTTGGTACGTCCCTGCGTTACTGCCGGACGTGCTGGGGTCACATCGCGCGGCACCGGTGCTGCCTGCGTGAACGTCGTGGTCGGGGCCGGAGCCGGCATATGGCTGGCATCCAGGCGGAATACACCTACTGTCTGGCTCAGCCGCGATGCCTGTTCCTGCAGGGACTTGGCGGCAGCGGCGGCCTGTTCGACCAGGGCGGCGTTCTGCTGTGTATTCTCGTCCATGTGCGTCACGGCGTGATTGATTTGCTCGATACCCTGCTGTTGTTCGTGGCTGGCCGCGGTGATCTCGGCGACGATGTCGGAGACGCGCTTGACGCTGGCCACCACCTCGCTCATGGTCTGGCCGGCTTCGTTGACCAGCTTGCTGCCGATGTCGACCTTGTTCACCGAGTCATCGATGAGCGACTTGATCTCGTGGGCTGCCGATGCGCTGCGCTGGGCCAGGCTGCGTACTTCGGAGGCGACCACGGCGAAGCCGCGTCCCTGTTCGCCGGCACGGGCGGCTTCCACGGCGGCGTTCAAGGCCAGGATATTGGTCTGGAAGGCAATGCTGTCGATCACGCCGATGATGTCCACGATCTTGCGCGAGGAGTCATTGATGGCGCCCATCGTATCGACCACCTTGCCCACCACGCTGCCGCCGTTCTGGGCAATTTCAGAGGCCGTGACGGCCAGCTGGTTTGCCTGGCGGGCATTGTCGGCGTTCTGGCGCACGGTGGAAGTCAGTTCTTCCATGGCCGAGGCGGTTTCTTCCAGCGCGCCGGCTTGCTGTTCAGTGCGGGTGGACAGGTCCATGTTGCCGCTGGCGATCTCGGCCGAGGCGGTGGAGATGGTGTCGGTCCCCTGGCGCACTTCCCGCACGATGTTGAGCAGGTTGCCATTCATTTGCTTGAGGGCATCCAGCAATTGTCCGGTTTCGTCACGGGCGGCGCTGGGGATGTCGGCGCTGAGGTCGCCTTCGGCCACCCGGCGGGCGATGGCCACGGCATTGCCCAGGGGCCGCGCCACCAGGCGTGCCAGCCACCACGACAGGCCCATGGACAGGATCACGGAAGCAATGATCAGAGCGATGATGGTGTAGTGGGCCTGGTCATAGACGCGATCGGCATCGTTTTCGGAGACGTGCGCGCCCTTGCTGTTGACCTCGGACAATTCGCCGAGCTGTTCTTGCAGCTTGCGGTAGATCGGTGTGGAGGCGCTGTCCAGCAAGGCGTGGGCGTCATCCTTCTGGCCGGCGATGAACAGGGCCTTGTAGCGTTCGTGGAGCGACTTGTATTCGTTGATGCTGCGCAGAACTTCAGGAAAGAGTTCCTTCTCGCGCGGCTCCGACACCAGGGTGCCGTAGTGTTCGGTTTCCTTGCTCAGGATGGCGATCTGCTGGTCAGCACGGTCGCGGGCGGCGGCTTGTTCCTTCGGATCGGCAGTCAGCATCTGCTGCAGGTCGAAGCTGCGCGAGCGCGCCAGCGACAGGCTCATCCTGGAGAGGGTGCTGATGCTGGGCAGCCAGTTGCGTGCGATATCGGTGGCACTCTTGTTCACGCTGGCCAGCTGCACGGCCGAGAGGCCGCCCAGTGTGACCAGGAACACCAGAACAACGAGGAAGGCCGCGTTGAGTTTCTGGGCAATCTTGAGATTGTAGAACCATGTCATTTTTCAGACTCCTGATAGATGGCGCGATGTCTTCGATGCGCTCAGGAGTCATCATAGGGGGATGAAGCAAATAAATCAAATAAAACAATTTAAGCAGTTGTTTTATTTTCTTAGGGATTTTCCCTATTCACGCTTTTTTCAACCATTTTTCGACGGTACTCATCAGGCCGACCTGGGTGAAGGGTTTGCTGAGGTAATCGTCCATGCCGGCATCCAGGCAGCGCTGGCGATCGCCTTCGATGGCGCTGGCGGTCAGGGCGATGATGGGGATGCGCGGCAGGCCCTGCGCCTGCTCGTGGGTGCGGATTTCGGCAGTGGCCTGGTAGCCGTCCATGATGGGCATCATGCAGTCCATCAGGATCAGGTCGTAGCCGCCACTGCGGGCTGCCTGCACCGCCTGGGCGCCGTTTTCCACTTCCTGCAGGATGCAGCCCTTGCGGGCCAGCAGGATGCGCAGAAGCTGGCGGTTGATTTCGGTATCCTCGGCCACCAGGATGCGGGCGCCGGCCAGCGAGACGGCGGGCGCCTCCGGCGTCGCCACCGGTGTGGATGCCGCCGCGCCGGTAGCGGCCGGGGGGGCCGGCTGCTCCGGTGGCACCGTATCGGGCGCCTCCCGGCAAGGAACATCGAAGCTGAACTTGGTCGACTGCCCGGGGACGCTGCGGCAGGCGATGTGGCCGCCCATCAGTTCCACCAGGTTCTTGCTGATGGCCAGGCCCAGTCCGGTACCGCCGAAACGGCGGGCGATGGAGCTGTCGGCCTGGGTGAAGGGCTGGAACAGCTGATCCAGCGCCTCGGCCGAGATACCGATGCCGCTGTCGCTGATGGCGAAATACAGGCGCCAATGGTGGTCGTCGCTCTCGTCCTCGCGCACCGACATGCTCAGTCGCACATGACCGGCCTGGGTGAACTTGATGGCATTGCTCAGCAGGTTGCCCAGCACCTGCTTCAGGCGGGACGGGTCACCCAGCACCACCAGCGCCTCGTCGCAGTCGATGCGCACGTCGAATTCGACGTCCTTGTGCTGTATCGAGGGGCGGTAGAGTTCGCTGATTTCCCTGACCAGCCGGGCGGGATGGAAGGGCATCGTTTCCAGGTCCAGCTTGCCGGACTCGATCTTGGAGATATCCAGGATGTCGTTGATGATGCGTACCAGCCCCTCGGTGGCGCCATGAATGCTGTTGGCGTAGTGCTGCTGGCGGGTGGAGAGTCCCGACTCGATCAGCAGTTCGGACAGGCCCATGATGCCGTTCATGGGCGTGCGGATCTCATGGCTGACCATGGCCAGGAAGCGCGACTTGGCCTCGTTGGCCTGGTCGGCCGCGTCCTTGAGCTGCATGGCCAGCAGGGCATCCTGCTCGCGCCGCTGGACCTGGCGCAGGGTCAGGGCAAAGCCGCCGATGAGGCCCAGCAGGCTGATGCCGGCCACCGTCATGAGCGGGTACATCGATTCCAGCCAGTCCGAGAAATAGACCTCGTCGGTGACTGCCACCTCCAGGTAGAGCGGCGCACCGCGCACCGGTTGATGGATGCCCAGCCAGTGCGACTGCATGAAGAAATAGGGGGCATTCTCTTCCTTGCCGGCCGGACGCGGTGGGTGCAGTTCAGGCAAGGGCGGGATGTTGTGACGCTCTTTGTTGGGGTCCGACCACACCAGGACCGTGTCATCCTTGCGCGCCAGGAGGATGGAGAAGGGTTTTTCGTGATTGATGCTGCTGAAGAACTTGTCGAAGGAGGCCTGGCGCAGACCCACCACGACGATGGCCAGCAGGTTGCCATGCCTGTCGTTGATGCGGCGGGTCAGGAAGAAGGTCGGCTGGCCATTGGAGCGGGCGTTGATGGTCTTGCCCAGGAAATCCTCGGTCGACGGAGAATGGCGGTGGAAATGGTAGTAATCCCGATCGGACATGTCGATCTCGGGAATGGGGAAGGCACGCGAGATCACGATGACCTTGCCATCGGCGCCGCTGACGCCAACGCCGGCGACAAAGGGCAGGCCGCGTATCTGCTCGCGCAGGAGTTGCGAGAACTGCTCGGTGGCGATGCGCTGTCGCAGTTGCTCCTGGTCCTCTGCCCCTGTTTTTTCGATGTCGGCCTGCATGCTGTCCAGTACCAGATGGGCCGAGGACATCGTCTGGGCCGTGCTTTCGGACAGGGTGGCCGAGAGTACCGAGAGGTCATTGTGCCAGTCGTTCAGGCCGGCCCGGTACAGCAAGGCGCCGGCCGCCAGCACGGTCACCACGAGCAGAGTCAGCAAGAGCGCGCCTATGGTAACGGCGGACTTGCGGATACGTTGCGGCTGCAGCGGGGCAGGGGACGTTGTCGGGCTCATGGATGGTAATGCGGGTCGTGCAACGGCAATACGCTCAGGCCCTTCCGGCGGACTGTGCGACCTGCCGGATCTCTTCCAGCGCCTGTGCGAAAAGCGTTTGCAGCTGCCCCAGGTCAGCGGGGGCGGGCGTCTGTCCCTGGCGGCCCGCCTGTTCGGCATGCAGCAGCAATTGCGTCAGTACCCGGGCATTGAAGAGGGCACTCATGCCCTTGAGCGTGTGGCTCTCGTGGCGCACGGCATCGGCATTGCCGGCCTGGACGGCACGCTCCAGCCGCGTGAAGATATCCGGAGCACTGTCGATGAAGGTGCGAGCCAGCGAGGCGACCGTGCGGGCATCGCCGCCCACGGCATCCAGCAACTGGCTGGGATCGATATGGCGATACGCGTTCTGGTCCTGGCCCGGTTGCACGGCTCCCCCTTGTTTGCTTGGATTCGCGGCCTTTTACTTCGGCTCTTGCAGCGGTAGCGTGAAGCTGAACGTCGAGCCTTGGTGTTGCTTGGACTGTAACACGAGTTTCCCCCCCATGAGCAATACCAGCCGCTGGGCAATGGTCAAACCAAGACCGGCGCCATCCTTGGCGCGTTGCGGGCTGTCATCGACCTGGGCGAATTTTTCAAAGACATGATCGAGTTTCTCTTCGGCAATGCCGATGCCGGTGTCCTGGATGCGGATAGTCAACTCTTTGCTGCCCTCGCGTTCGACCTCGACCATGATGCGGCCCTGATCGGTATAGCGCACCGCATTGCCGATGAGGTTCTCCAACACGCGCTGGACCTTGCGCTCGTCGCACACCACGATCTGCGGTACGTCGTCGCTGATGCGGCAATCCAGTTGCAGGCCCTTGCCATGCGCGGCCGGGTAGTGGCGGGCAATGGACTGGCCGACCAGTTCGCGGATGTTTTCCGGCTCCAGGTGGACGGTCACGCGGCCGTCTTCCAGTTCGGTCACTTCCAGGATGGCATTGACCAGGTTCAGCAGGCGGTTGCCGCTGTCATGGATGGCCGTGGCATAGGGGGCCAGGGGCGATTCGCCCAGCTCTTCGCGCAGCGCGTCGGAATAACCCAGCACGCCATTCAAGGGGGTGCGGAATTCATGCGACATGTTGGAGAGGAAGCGCGACTTGGCCAGGTTGGCCTCCATGGCGGCACGCCGGCTCTTGACCAGCGAGCTGGCCAGCCAGAGCAGGGCGCCGTTGAAGACCAGCACCCCCAGGGTAATCAGGCTGGCCAGGATACAGGTACGGGTGCGCTCGCGATAATAGGGCGCCAGGCGTTCTTCCACGTCCATGCCCACGGTGGCATACAAGGGGTAGTGGGGCAGGTGCTGGAAGGCGTAGATCCGCACGCGACCATCGATGGCGCTGGTGGCCTCGACGATCCCTTGTTCCTCGCGCATGGCATGGGCATGGACCACGCCCTTGCTGACCGATTCGCCCATGGCATCGATGTCGCCGGTGCGGCGTACACGCGCCACGCCATCCTCGCCGACCAGCGTGATGACGCCATGGTGGCCGACATCGATCTGGTGGTAGAGACGGGTGAAGTATTGCGGATCCATCGACACCACCACCACGCCGCCGAAGGAGCCGTCGGGGCGGTTGATGCGGCGGGTCATCTGCAGCGACCATTTCTTGGAGACCCGTCCCAGGACGGGCTTGCTGACGAAGAGCTGGTCCTGGCCATCCTTCATCTGCACCTGGACATGTTCACGGTCCGACAGGTTGACCGGCGCGAAAGGCTGGCTGGAGAGCACCACATCGCCACGGCTGTCGACGATGGTAAAGAGGTTGTAGACATTGCGTGCCACCAGGCCATTCTCGATTTCGGTGGCCAGGTTGAGCGAGTTGCCAAGCTGCCCGTAGCGATAGCGCAGATAGAGGGCGGCCTGGTCGGCCGCTTCGATGGTGCGATAGGCATGTTCCAGGAACAGCCGCGACAGCGACTGGGCATCGCGCCTGGCATCGGCCAGGGTGTTCTCACGACTGGTCTGCAGCTCCTTGTAGACGCCTAGCCACAAGCCGCAGATCAGCAGCAGGGAAAACAGGCTCAGGGCAACGCGCAGGTCGATGCGCGTGAACCGGAGTGGCAAGGGTTGGTTTTTCCGGTCTTCCATGAAACACTCGGGCCTTTCCCAGTCTGTTATCGGCTCTCTCGCTCCCTGCGGGCGCAACACGCCCGCATGTAGCCGCGTAATTCGTCAAAGTTGACCGGTTTGGGGAAGAACACCACGCCGGCCGGAATCCCGCCTCGCTGCGCCATCTCGTCCTTGTCCAGGCTGCTGACGATGGCAATGCTCACATCCTGCAGCTGGGGATCGTTGAGGATGGTCTTGACGACCTCATAGCCATCCATGCCTTCCATCACGATATCGGCCAGCACCACATCGGGTTTGCTGCGCGCGATCTCCAGCAGCGCCTTGTAGCCATTGTCGCAATAGACCAGATCCAGCGGCAGTCCCCAGGATTCCAGGGCCGCCGCATAGAGCTCGCGCTGCAGGCGGTTGTCCTCGATCACCAGGACGGCGGTACGGCCATTGTTGGGCCGCGGCGCCGGACCGCTCCTGCCATGTTCACCCGCTTCGCCCGACGAGCCCGGTGTGGCCTTGTAGGCATGCACGGCCGTCAGCGGAATGCGCCGGTGTCCACCCTTGGTCTTCCAGGCTTCGATGATGCCGGCTTCGACCAGTTGCTGGACGGACGATACCGAGATGCCCAGGATGTGTGCGGCTTCCTGGGTGGTGCAGACCTCGGAGCTGGTTGTCTTTGCGGTTTTCATAAATCCATTATCGGTATTTTACACAAATAAATCAAATTCATTAGATAGAATTTAAATTCAATATAATTGTTTTTTGTTCAAACACAACAGTCATGCCTGATGGAAATCTTCTGCACTTTTATTATGCAGAGATTTTCGTGACTTCGTCAGTTTTTGCGTATTTTGCCTGTTTTTTCATCGAAGCGAGAAAACGATGAAAACTCACGGCCGCGACCGTGCCGCCGGATGGCCACGCTGTCAGAGCTGGTCAAGGCGGGAGCGCAGGTCAGCCGCACGGGTTTGCAGGCGGGCCAGGTCTTGCGCATCCATTTTTCCCAGCTGCTGGTAGACCATGCCCAGGCGGGGATTGTTGCCGAAGGTCGGCTGATTGCGCAGGAAGAAGTCCCAGTACAAGGCGTTGTAGGGGCAGGCGCGTTCACCGGTTTTCTGCTTCGGATCGTAGGCGCAGCCCTGGCAATAGTCGCTCATGCGGCCGATGTAGGCGGCGCTGCTGACATAGGGCTTGGTGGCGATGATGCCGCCATCGGCCCACTGGCTCATGCCCAGGGTATTGGGCAGTTCCACCCATTCGAAGGCATCGATATAGATGCCCAGGTACCAGTGGTGCAGCTCGCGCGGATCGAGTCCGGCCAGCAGGGCGAAGTTGCCGATCACCATCAGGCGCTGGATGTGGTGGGCGTGGGCGCTCTGCAGTGACTGCGTGATGCATTGCTGCAGGCAGCGCATGCGGGTCTGGCCGGTCCAGAACCAGGCCGGCAGCGGCAGCGTGTGCCCAAGCACGTTGCGCTCGTCGTAGCCCGGCATTTGCGACCAGTAGATGCCACGCACATATTCGCGCCAGCCGATGATCTGGCGCACGAATCCTTCCACCGCCGCCAGCGGCGCATCACCGTCTTGCCAGGCCCGCTCGGCACGTCGTACCACTTCCAGCGGGTGCAGCATCTTGAGGTTGAGGGCGAAGGAGAGCAGAGAATGGAACAGGCGCCGGGCCTGGCTACTCATGGCGTCTTCGTAGTCGCCAAACCAGGGCAGGGCGGTGGCGATGAATTGCTCCAGGTGCTGCAGGGCCTCTTCCCGGTCCAGCGGCCAGCGCAGCTGTGCCGCATCGGGTTCGCCGAAGGTGCGTACACCACAGGCCTGCACCATCTCCCACAGTGCGCCGTGGTCATGCGGGGCGCGCCAGTCCTGTGGTTCGGCCGGCTGGCCGGGCCAGCGCTTGCGATTGTCGTGGTCGAAGTTCCATTGCCCGCCGGCCGGCTTGCCTTGTGCGTCCAGCAGGATGTCGAAGCGCTGGCGCATCTGCCGGTAGAAGTGTTCCATCAGCCATTGCTTGCGCTGGCCGAACAGGTCCGGCAGCGCATGGCGGCTGGTCAGGAAATGTTCGCTGTCGCATACGGCTGTCTGCAGTGGATGCGCAGCGGCCCACTGGCTGAGGACCGCATCGACGCGCCATTCGTCGGGCGCCTGCCATTGCACGCACTGCGCCTGGTAGTGCTGCACCAGCGCGCTGAGGTTGTCGGCCAGCGTCTGGCGATTGCTGGGATCGTCCAGCCTGATGTAGCGCACCCGGTGGCCGGCCGCACGCAGCCGGGCGGCAAACTGGCGCATGGCGGCGAAGATGGCCAGTACCTTTTGCGCGTGATGCAGGACATAGTCGGTTTCGCAGCGCACCTCCATGAGCACATAGACCACCTGAGCATCGCAGCTGTCGAACCAGGAGTGCAGCGGGTTCAACTGGTCGCCCAGGATCAGGCGCAGGATGCGGGCAGTGGGATGCATGGGCAGATCTGTTGTGTCAGCGCAGCTCATGTCGACGCCGGGTGCGTCCCAGCATCAGGAAGGCCAGCAGTTTCAATCCGCAAGGCAGGATGGCATAGACCATCGGCAGGGCGCTGGTGGGGCCCTCACCGGGTTGGTAGCCGAGCGCCGCCAGCAGGGACAGGGCGACCCCGGCCAGGGCCAGCGCCAGCTTGCCCAGCATGGTGAAGACACCGAAGGCGGTGCTGATCGCATCGCCTTGCGGCAGCACCCGCGCCAGCAGCACCGGGGGCAGCAGGAGATCCGCACCCAGTGCCGCCCCGGTGACCAGGCATACCGCCAGGAAGGCCAGGCGGTCACCGGGACCCAGCAATGCCGCGCCGATGAAGCCGGCCACGGCCAGCAACATGGCACCGCGCCAGCAGGTCGCAGGGCCAAACCGGCGCGCCAGCGTGCTCCACAGCGGCAGCATCGATGCTGCCGCCGCGAAATAGGCTGCCAGGAACCATCCGGCCAGGTGGCGAGCCTGGAGCTGATCATCGATGAAGAACAGCGCCAGCGTGGCCGGGATCGCCGCCGACAGGGCATTGAGCAGGTAGGGCGGCAGCAGCGCGCGGAAGGCAGGATTGGTCCACAGCCGCTGCAGCGACTGACGCCAGGAGGCAATGGTCGCGGTCGACGGCGCCGGTAGCGGCTGGCGCAGCAGGCATCGCAACGCCAACGCCAGCAGCATCGCAAAGAGCAGGCCATACCACCACAAGCGTGACGACACCCGTGCCGGTTCGCCCGCGAGGATGCCCACCGGCACCACGCTGGCCACGATGACGCCGGCCAGTCCGGCACCCTCGCGCCAGGCCACCGCGCGCATGCCGCCCTCGGGCAGCCTCGCCCCCCAGGATAGGTAGGCAATGCCGAGCAGGCTGTGGCCACCGTAGGCCAGTACCAGCATCACGACCAGCCAGGCCATGGCGGCACCGGGCTGCGATGGCGGATGCCACAGGCCCATGAAGGCCAGCGCCAGCACCACGGCAGCAGCGCTCATCCAGGCCTTCTGGCGTGATGGCGTGCGGTCCAGCAGGTGACCGAAGAGGGGATCCTGCAGCATGTCCAGCAGGCGCGCTGCGAACAGGACCCAGCCCAGCGGCGCCAATGCCACGCCGACCTGGCTGGCATAGTAGGAAGGGATCTGCACGAATAGCGGCAAGGCCGCCATCGCCAGCGGCGCGCCCAGCATGCCATAGGCGGCATCCGGCCAGCGCCTGCGGGCCGGCCGGGGCGTCACGCTCAAGGCGCCTCCCCGAGCAGGCTGCGGCGCAGGCTGTCGTCGCGGCTGGGCTGGCCCAGCCAGATGTTGAAGAAGGCCCGCGCCAGCTCGGTATCGTCGATCTCGGCCAGCATGCGCTCGCGGTCATAGAGGCGCATGCCGCGCTGGGGCAGGTAGACGCCCACCAGCTCGTCGCCATCGGCCACATCGACAAAGGCGCGCAGCAGTTCGGACTTCCAGCGCGCCAGGGTGGGGGCGGGGATGAGGGTGGGGCTCATGCGCTGCATTTCCTCGATGGAGGTGGCGGCGAGCTTCTCACGCGTGACCCTGACCTGGTACTGCAGCTGCAGGGCGAAGGGCTGCCCGGTGTCCAGTGGCCGGCGCGGCGCCCACAGGGTGGCCTGGTAGATGCGAAAGCCCAGCCAGCGCATGGTGCCACTGCCAATCTCCTGGGCCTGGGGCAAGGCGTCGCGCCAGACCTCGGCGGCGCGCGTCGGCAGGCTGGCGGCCAGCGCCAGGCACAGCAGTACGAGATGGGGTCTGGCCCATCGGGCCGGACGCAGACGTGGGGATGGATTGCGCATGGCACATTGCTCCTGTCGCAGAGGCAGATACGATGGATGCTACCGATTGGTAATTGTAATTTACCGATCGGTATTTGTGCGCATCATGCCAGCCGTCTCAACGTGTCCACTTGCGTTCGTAGTCCATTTCCTCGAAGTGCCGCACCAGGAAATCGATGAACACCCTGACCCGCGCCGGCAAGTGCTTGCGGCCCTGGTAGGCGATGTTGATGGTCAGGCGCGGCAGGTCCCAGTCATCCAGCACCGGTACCAGGCGGCCGGCCACGACATCGTCGTAGATGATGTAGTTGGGCTGGATCAGGATGCCCAGGCCTTCCAGGGCGGCGGCGCGGATGATCTGGCCATCGTTGGATTGCATCAGGCTGTGGATGTCCAGCGCCTGTTGATGGCCATCGGGGCCGGTGAAGTGCAGGCGCCTGGGATCGTTGGCGTGGCTGTAGACCAGCAGGTCGTGGTCGGCCAGGTCCTCCAGCCGGGTCGGCACGCCGCGTGCGGCCAGGTAGCCGGGCGCGGCTGCCAGGATGCGTCGGGTCGCCGCCAGGCGGCGCACGGCGATGTTGGAGTCGGGTTCGAACTCGCGGGTGCGGATGGCGATGTCGATACCGCTGTCGAGCAGGTCCACGTAGCGGTTGGCCGCCACCAGGTCCAGCGTGATGTCGGGATAGAGCTTGTGGAAGCGCGGCAGGATGGGGCTGATATGCTTCATGCAGAAAGAGAGCGAGGAGGTCACCCGCAACATGCCGCCAGGCGCGACGCTGTTGGCGTTGACGATTTCCTCGGCTTCCTTCATCTGCGTGAGCGCCGCCTTGCAGTGGCGGTAGAACTCCTCGCCCATCTGGCTTAAGCCCAGGCGGCGCGTACTGCGCTCGACCAGGCGCGCGCCCAGGCGTTCTTCCAGCGCCGCCAGGCAACGGCTGGCAGCGGCATTGGACATGCCCAGCGCCTCGGCCGCGCGCGAGAGGCTGCCCAGCTCGGCGACCTGGACGAAGAGTTCGAATTGGTTCCAGCGATCCACCTGGGACGATCCTCCTGTAGCTAGCTTGTCGGGGATGGAAAACAGTTTTCCGCTTTCCGCATATATCTCTGCAACTATCGGAACTATATTACCGCTCAATGCAAAAATCAGAACGACCACCCGGCATCGCGAGGAGACCATGCTCAACCTGAACGAAGACACCATCACCCAGGCCGTCCTGGCACGCCATGCCGGCATGGCCGACGAACGCCTGCGGCAGATCATGACCAGCCTGGTGCAGCACCTGCACGCCTTCGCCCGCGAGGTCAAGCTGACCGAGGAGGAGTGGTTCGCCGGCATCCGCTTCCTGACCGAGACCGGCCAGATGTGTTCGGACAAGCGCCAGGAATTCATCCTGCTCTCCGACACCCTGGGCCTGTCCACCCTGGTCATGGCGCAGCAGAACCACAAGCCGGTCGGCTGTACCGAGGCCACCGTATTCGGTCCCTTCCATGTGGAGGGCTCACCGCAGCTGCCGCTGGGGGCCGATATCGCCAATGGCGCCCGGGGCGAGCCCTGCTTCGTGCGCGGGACCGTGCGCGGGCTGGATGGCCAGCCGCTGGCGCAGGCCCGGCTGGAGGTCTGGCAGGCCGACGAAGACGGTTTCTACGACGTGCAATATGCCGACCTGGACCATCACCGGGCGCGCGCCACGCTGTTGGCCGATGAGGCCGGGCGCTTCCACTTCCGCAGTATCCTGGCCAACTCCTACCCGATCCCGCATGACGGCCCGGTGGGCAAGATGCTGGAGACGCTGGGACGGCATCCATGGCGGCCGGCGCACCTGCACTTCCGCATCCAGGCCGAGGGATATGAAACGCTGATCACCCATGTCTTCCGCCGTGGCGATCCCTACCTGGCCTCGGATGCCGTCTTCGGCGTGCGCTCCACACTCATCGCCGACTGGTTGCATCATGAGGCGGGGACGGCGCCGGATGGCACGCATTGTGCGCAGCCGTTCTACACCCTGGAGTACGATTTCATCCTCAACCCCAAGCAAGGCTAGGACACCCGCATGCAAGCCTTCACCTACACCAGCACCGCCGCCCGCGTCATCTTCGGTCCGGGCAGCCTGCAACAGCTGGAGCAAGAAACCCGCTTGCTGGGCGCGCAGCGCGCGCTGGTCCTGTGCACGCCGGGACAGCGCGCCAGCGCCGAGCGGGTGGCCGCGTTGCTGGGCCCGCTTTGTGCCGGCATCTTCGACCAGGCCGTCATGCATGTGCCCATCGAAACGGCCCGGCAAGCCCGCGAGGTGGCGCGCCAGCTGGGGGCCGATTGCGCCATCGCCATCGGTGGCGGCTCCACCCTGGGCCTGGGCAAGGCCATTGCGCTGGAGTCCGAACTCCCGATCCTGGCCATCCCCACCACCTATGCCGGCAGCGAGATGACGCCCATCTATGGCATCACCGAGGCCGGCCTGAAGAAGACCGGACGGGATGCACGCGTCCTGCCCCGCACCGTCATCTATGACCCGGAGTTGAGCGCAGGCCTGCCACTGGCGCTGTCGGTGACCAGCGGCATTAATGCCATGGCGCACGCCGCCGAGGGGCTGTATGCGGCCGATGCCAATCCCATCATGTCGATGCTGGCCGAGGAGGGCATACGTGCCCTGGCCGAGGGTTTGCCGCGCATCGTGGCACGCAGCGATGACCCCGATGCGCGCAGTCACTGCCTCTACGGCGCCTGGCTGTGCGGCACCGTGCTGGGCAATGTGGGCATGTCGCTGCATCACAAGCTGTGTCACACGCTGGGGGGCAGCTACAACCTGCCGCATGCCCAGACGCATACGGTGATCCTGCCGCATGCGCTGGCCTACAATGCCGCGGCCGCACCCCAGGCGATGCAGCGCATTGCCCGCGCGCTGGGCGTGGAGGATGCCGCCCAGGGCGTCTACGACCTGGCGGCGCGCCTGCAGGCGCCGCTGTCCCTGCAGGCCCTGGGCATGCCCAGGGAGGCGCTGGAACGCTGTGCCGACATCGCCCTGCAGAATGCCTATGCCAATCCGCGTCCGCTGGAGCGAGCGGCCCTGCTGGCCCTGCTGCAAGATGCCTGGGAAGGCCGCAGGCCGCAGCGTGCAGTCCCATGAACGAACAAGCCTGCGCGAGGCAGGCTTGTCGTGGTGTCGCGGCGTTCACGCCGCACTGCTGGAACCTTAGTCCAGTTCAGGTCGCAGGTCATCCTGGAACTGTGCCACCTGCGCGCCGCGCACCGAGCAACCGATGCGGCTGCCAGGGAAGGCCGCGTCGCGCGAGGGCTCGATGACCAGGGTGCGCTCGCCCAACAGATCGGCCCGGGCGCGATAGTAATCAAAGCGGGTGGTGCGATGCCAGCCACCACGTTCGAAGATTTCCATACGCACGTAGTTGCCGCTGAGTTCACGGCTCATCCGCTTGAAGTTGGGGACCACCGCGCCCAGTGCCTGCGCCAGCTGCTCCGGGCTGGCCGGGCTGTAGAAGCCCCAGCTCATCTTTTGCAGGCCGCCGTTGATTTCCAGGCTTTCATCGTAGTAACCGGAAACGGTCTGGCCATAGGCACGCGCGCCGGCAGCCGCCTTGACGCTGTTGCCGCCTTGCGCGCGGCGGTCGGCGACGGTGATGGCCGCGACCTGCCCCTTCACCGTCACCGGGAAGAGCGCTTGCAGGTCAGGCGAGAATCGCTTGACGGTGACGCTCAGGCTGGCGTCGCATGCCGACAGCGCCTTGAGCACGTTCTCCAGCGGTGCGCGCTGGTCCACGACGGCGGCGTCCTGGACGTTGCCGCGCGCAGCGTTGCGGGCTTCATTGCGCTGCGCGACCTGCTGCGTCTTCAGTTCCAGTTGTTGCTGCTTGAGCTGCAGCCTGGCCATGCGCTCTTCCGGTGTCTTGCAGGCGGTGATGAGCAGTAGCGCGCCGGCGGCGAGCATCCAGTGACGTGGTGTAGACATGTTTTCCCCTTGATGTGCTTGTGCTTGTTTTAGCCCTGCTGGGCAGGGCGATTCTGGCTTAGCTTGACGACAATTTCAACAGATCGGCCAGTTCCAGCTGTTGATGGTGATGCTGTTGCGGTGCGACCGGACTACAGATGCAGAGATGGTACGCATCGCTGTGATGGTGATGAAGATGATGTGTGGTCGTCTCGTCGAGTCCGGCATTGCTGCAGTACTTGTACAAGGCTTCCTTGCCACACCATAGTTGGTAGAAGGCCTGTTCGGGCCATGTCTGGGCGGCCAGCCAGCTTCTTTCTCCGGTGGTGAAGGCCAGCTCGGCCAGGGCGGCGAGATCGCGCTGCGGTGCAGGCACTTCGATATCGACCCCGACCTGGCACAGCTTGCCCAGGGCGCAGGCAATCCAGCCCCGGCTATGCGAAATGCTGGCGGCCGGCAGCTGCACGCCGTCGGCAAGTCGTCCGCCGATGGCAACCAACGGCGATGCGCCGGGACGTTCCGTGACGGCAATGGCGTCCAGCGAGCAGCCGGTGGCGTGCATGAGCGCGTATCGCATCAACAGTCGGCCCAGCAGGAACTCGCGGGCGCGCTGCGGCTTGAGGAAGCGTTGCAGGCGTGCGCGCTCATGGGCCGACAGTACCGTGGAGAACCCGTCCGGCATGGTACTGCCGGCGACGAACGCGCGGCCATCCACGATCCAGGCAAGGGTCGATGGCACGCCGGCTGCCCTTACTGGTCGGCGATCTTGACGATGTCGCCCTTGAGCGCGACGCCGGCCATGGTGGCACCGGCATGGCACTCGAAGTCGGTGGTGCTGGCCAGCTCGTTCTTCTTGTAGTAGCTCACGATGTTGAGCACGGCATTGCCGCCCAGCTCCCTGGCCTTCTTGTGCAATTGCACCAGTGCCGACAGGTACACCCACTTGCAGGCTTCTTCATCGCTCTTGCCGACGGCATTGGTCTTCTGGTTGGCGATATCGGTGGAAATCTTTTCCAGCACGGCCGGATGCGATTGGCCGGCGAAATAGAACTTGACCGAGCCATCCAGGATGCCTTCCTTGTCCTTCATGCCCTTGGCCGAATCCAGCGGCAGCAGGAGTTTGGTGTCGCGTGCCTGGGCCGGCAGCATGGATGCGGACAACAGGGCAGCCAGCGAGAGTGCGAGGGAAATCTTCTTCATTGTTTTCCTTTTCCTTGTTGTGGAGAAGTAGGGCGTGGGCTCGGATCGGGACGATCGGCCTTCAGTTCCAGCGTTTGAAAATGAGCGAGGTGTTGATGCCGCCGAAGGCGAAGTTGTTGGACATGACGTATTCGCAATCGATGGCCCTGCCGGCGCCGGTGAGGTAATCCAGTTCGCCGCACTCGGGATCGGCTTGCTTGAGGTTGATGGTGGGCGAGAACCAGCCGTGGCGCATCATCTCGATGGAGAGCCAGGCTTCCAGCGCGCCGCAGGCACCCAGGGTATGGCCCATGTAGCTCTTGAGCGAGCTGATGGGGGTACGGGTGCCGAACACGCGGGCCGTGGCCTGGGTTTCGGCGATGTCGCCCTGGCGCGTGCCGGTGCCGTGGGCATTGATGTAGCCGATGGCGTCGGCTGGCAAGCCGGCATCCTGCAGTGCCATCTCGATGGCGACCTGCATGGTGGCGGCATTGGGATTGGTGACATGGGAGCCGTCGCTGTTGGTGCCGAAGCCGACCACCTCGGCATGGATGCGGGCGCCGCGCGCCAGGGCGTGGTCCAGGTCTTCCAGGATCAGGCTGCCGGCGCCTTCGCCCAGCACCAGTCCGTCGCGGTCCCGGTCGAACGGGCTGGGGGTGTCCAGTGGCGTGTCGTTGCGCACGCTGGTGGCGTAGAGCGTGTCGAAGACGGCCGCTTCGGTGGCACACAATTCCTCGGAACCGCCGGCCACCATGGCGACCTGGCGTGCGCTGCGGATGGCCTCGAAGGCATAGCCGATGCCCTGGCTGCCGGAGGTGCAGGCGCTGGAGGTGGTGATGATGCGCCCGGTGATGCCGAAGAACACACCCATGTTGACCGGCGCCGTGTGGGCCATCATCTTCAGGTAGGTATTGGCATTGATGTCGCGCGTGTTCTTTTCGGTGAACATCATGGCAAAGTCGGCAATCGCATTGGGCGTGCCGGCCGAGGAGCCATAGGCGATGCCCAGCTGGCCACTCTTGAGCAGGGGATCGTCCAGCAGCCCGGCATCGGCCAGCGCCCATTCGCTGGCGCGGGTGGCCATCAGGGCCACGCGGCCCATGCTGCGGGTGCTCTTGCGGTTGTAGCGTTCGGACAGCGAGAACTCGGCCGCCGGCGCGCCCAGCCGGGTGTGCAGGCCGACATAGTCATCCCAGTCGGGCATACGCTGCACCGCATTGCGCAAGGACTTCAGGTGGGCCAGGGCGCTCTCCCAGTCGCAACCGATCGGGCTGATGCCGGCCATGCCGGTGACCACGACCCGGCGCGGTGTCGTGTGTCGGCTCATGCCAGGCCTCCGTTGACCGAGATGACCTGGCGCGTGATATAGGCAGCGTCATCGGCCATCAGGAAGGCCACGGCAGCGGCCACTTCCTCAGGCTTGCCGGTGCGGCGTGCGGGGATCAGCTTGAGGATCTCTTCCAGCGGAGCGTCCTCGGTCATGTCGGTATCGATCAGGCCGGGGGCCACGCAGTTCACGGTGATGTCGCGCTTGGCCAGTTCCAGTGCCAGCGCCTTGGTCGCGCCGATGACACCGGCCTTGGCGGCGCTGTAGTTGACCTGGCCGCGATTGCCGATCAGGCCAGAGACCGAGGCCAGCGTCACGATGCGGCCCGGTGCGCGTCGGCGCACCATGGGCATGACCAGCGGATTGAGCACATTGTAGAAACCATCCAGGTTGGTGCGCAGCACGCTGTCCCAGTCTTCGCCCGGCATCGCGGGGAAGGCGTTGTCGCGGGTGATGCCGGCATTGCAGACCACGCCGTAGTAGCAGCCATGTGCTTGCACATCGTCCAGCAACACCTGTGCTGCGAGGTCGCGCTGGGCGATGTCGAATTGCAGGATGCGGACCTGGCGTCCCAGCGCCCCGATCTCGCCGGCCACCGCCTCGGCAGCGTCGCGCCGCTGGTGGCAGTGCAGTACGATGTCGTAGCCATCGCGCGCCAGGCGCAGTGCGATGGCGCGTCCTATGCCCCGGCTGGAGCCGGTGACGAAGATGGTCTTTTCCCCCGATGTTGTCATGCCATGCCTTCTTGTAGATAGTGTGATACGTCGTGCGGCTGGAATACCGACACGCTGGCTTGCGCCAATTCTTGTTGTGTTTGCAGGTCGGTGATGGCGCAGTCAAAGGAACCCAGTCCGTTCTCGGCCTGCAGCAGCAGCTTCACCGACACCCCCAGGCGCATGCCGGTGGCGAACTCCGGGAGCGCACAGGCATAGCGGCGCGATCCCAGCAGGAAGCCGATCTTCACTTCCTCTCCACGTTCGCGCGCATGATAGCCCGCCCATGCGGCGATGGCCTGGGCCATGTATTCGATACCCACCCAGGCGCCCACGCCGGTGCCGGAGTGGAACAGGCTGTCCGGTCGTATCTCGACCTCGGCCAGCAATTCTTCCGCAGAGACCTCCAGCACGCGATCGAGCAGGATCATCGGTGCTGCATGCGGCAGCAGGGTGTCGATGGCAGCGATGGCCGGTGTCCGGGTCTGCATTCAGGCTCCCGTGCGCGAGAACACCAGCGCCACGTTGCTGCCGCCAAAGGCAAAGGAATTCGATAGCACATGACGCGGCGCATGGCCCAGCGCCTGCCCCGGGGCAACCGTGTTCAACACCGGCAAGGCCGGATCGGCGGCGCCGTCCCACAGGTGGGGCGGCAGCAGGCCCGTGGCATTGTCATCCTGCATGGCCAGCCAGCACAGCCCGGCCTCGATGGCACTGGCGGCACCCAGGGTATGGCCGGTGAAGGGCTTGGTGGAGCTGACCGGGACCTGATGGCCGAACAGGGTGGCGATCACCTTGGCTTCCATCGCATCGTTCTGCTGGGTGGCCGTGCCGTGCAGGTTGATGTAGTCGATCTGCGCGGGGTCCAGCCCGGCGCGCTGCAGCGCCTTGAGGATGGCCCGTTGCGCGCCCTGGCCCTCGGGATCGGGGGCCGAGACATGGTGGGCATCGGACGACTCCCCCCAGCCGCTCAAGGCGACGCGTGCCGGTTCCCGGCTCATCAGGAACAGCGCGGCACCCTCGCCGATATTGATGCCGTTGCGATGCAGCGACAGCGGATTGCAGCGCTGCGCGCTGACCGATTCGAGCGCGGAGAAGCCGGCGATGGTGAAGTCGCACAAGCTGTCCACACCACCACAGATGACGGCGTCGCATACCCCCATGTTGAGCAGTCGTGCCGCGCTGGCCATGGCCTTGCCGCTGGAGGCGCAGGCCGTGGAGTGGACGTGGGCCGGGCCGCTGATGCCCAGTGTCAGGCGCAGGGCGGTGGCGGGCGAACCCAGCTCCTGCTGTCCATAGTGATAGCCCTCGGGGAAAGCCCCCAGGACGCCGTGTTGCCGGAATGCCTGCTCACCCTCGGCGATGCCGGAGGTACTGGTGCCCAGCACGACGGCCACCCGGTGTGCGCCATAGCGGGCGATGGCGGCATCGGCCTGCTCGCGGATCTGCGCCAGCGCCGCCAGCATCAGGCGGTTGTTGCGGCTGCGTTCGCGCAGCGGCAAATGGCTGTCGTCAGGCAGGGAACACGCTGCCGGGACCGCGCCCAGCGACAGGGCATGGCCCTGGGCATCGGTGCGCGTGGTGTCGGCGAGCACGCCGCTGTGGCCGGCAAACAGGCGCGCGCGGATGGCGTCGTGCGTGTTGCCGAGCGGGCAGATCATGGCGAGGGCGTTGAGGTAGAGGCTCATGCGATGCAGCGGTGTCAGTCGGAGGTCACGACCGATTGTATGGTCAGTTTGTAGCGGTAGCGCAGGTTCTCCAGGATCACCTTGCCACCCCACGCCTTGTGGTCGGGATAGTCGATCACGGCAATGGTTTCATCGCGTAACAGAAGAGTACGTTGTCCATTGCTTTCACGCAACTCCCATCCCTCGGGAAGCGCCTGGCGGATGGCGTCGGCCGGCCAGAGCGTCAGCTGCACATCCTGCAAGACGTCTTCGCCCTGCACCTGGCTGGGCAGCATCGGGTGCCGCCATACCTGCAATTGCCGGCCGTCATAGTGCAGCGACATGACGCGCTGGCCGAAGGCCAGGCCGACCAGGTCCAGGTGGTCGGCATCGATTTCCAGCGCCGTATCGAGTTGGTCGGTACGCCCGGCACGCTCCACCGTCAGGTGTTGCTGCAGGCTGATGCTCTGGCCCAGCGCGGCCGGCGACAGGTGCAATTGCAGGCGCGCCGATGGGCGCATATCGGGTGGCGTGGCAGTGGCGCAGGCGGCCAGCAAAAGCGGCAGCAGCGTGGCGCCGAACCAGGTGCGATAGCTCATGCGGGATCCTTGTCGGCCGCGGCGTGGTGTGCGCCGGGATGCGTGAAGACGGGGGCCAGCAGCCATACCAGCAACATGCCGCACAGCATGGTCAGGCCAAAGGCATGCAGGGGCGGACTGCCACTGAGGGCCAGCAGGCCGAAGGACAGCAGCGCGCTGGTGGCCGACAGGCCCACGGTCAGCCAGGCATGCGGGCGACCGTGCGCGGGCGACTCCAGCAGGAAGATACCGTAGTCCACGCCCAGGCCCAGTACCAGCAGCGCGGCCAGCACATGGAACAGTTGCAGCGGCTGGCCCAGCCAGCCGAACAGGCCCAGCGTGAGCAGGCTGGCCACCAGCGGCGGCGCCAGCGCGCGCCAGGCGCGGCGGCGGTAGCGCAGCGAGAGCAGCGCGAAGATCGCCACATAGGCGCCCAGCAGCGCCCAGCCCATGTATTGGCGGTAATAGCGCAGCACCGAGGAAATCTCGCCGACCTTGTCTACCCACTGCACACCGGGGATATCCCGGGCCAGCGCCGCGAACCTGTCCAGCTGGCGATAGTCATGCAGGCCGCGCAGGGCGACGATGCTGGCATGGTCCGCGCCGATCTGGCCCAGCCAGAGGTGGCGGGAAGACGCGCCCGCAGCAGAGGCGAGGAATGCCTCCGGCGTCAGCGCCCGGGTCTGGTCCAGCATGCGTTGTCCCAGGGCCTGCGCCCACTGCGGACTCTCGTCGATGGCGCGCGCGGTCAGGGCGACGGCGCTGGCCGGCGCGGTGCCAGCCTGTAGCAGCGCCTGGCGCAGCAGGGCCAGGTTGTCTTGCTGGCGGCGCTGCGACGGCACCCAGTTCGACACGGCCTGGGTACCACTGATGAGATGTTCCTGCACCAGGGGCTGCAGCCTGGCGGCCAATGCTTCTTCTTTTTGCAGGACCGCTTCGGCGGATTCGCCGCGCACCAGGTAGAACTGGACGGGGGCGGCCATGTCGAGCAGGCTGCTGATCCGGATCTGGTCTTCCAGCAAGGCCGGCGGGCTCTTTTGCAGGGCGCGCAGGTCATCGCTGACCTGCAGGCGGGTCAGGCCGGTGATGGCCAGTCCGAGCACCGCCACGGCAGCCGGCAGCACCAGGTGCCAGGCATGGCCGCCCAGCAGGTCCGGCCAGTGCGCGATGCCGGCGCCGAAACGCCGGGCCATGCCGGTGGTGCGCAGTGTGTCGGCGCGTACCAGCTGCGGGAACCAGCACGCCACGGTGATCCATGCAAACACCAGTCCCAGCACCGAAAAGACCGCCATCTGCTGCAGCCCCGGGAAAGGCGTGGCGGCCATGCCCAGGTAGCCTGCCGCGGCGGCCAGCAGCATCAGCAGCAGCGAGGGCAGGAGCCGGCGCAGCAGGCGTGGGGAGTCCAGCGTGGCAGGGGCAGCCAGGCGCGCGCAGAGGAAGTAGATGCCGTAGTCCTGGGCGATTCCGATCAGGCTGGCGCCGAACACCAGGGTCAGCAGGTGGATCTGCCCGAACAGCAGCGTGCTCACCGACAAGGCCCCCAGGCAACCGACGGCAATCGAGCTGGCGATATAGAGAATGGGTTTGAGCGAGCGGAAACTGAGCCACATCAACAGCAGGATGCCTGCCAGCGAGCCGGCGCCGATGGCGGCGCTCTCACTGCTGGCCTGTTCGCTGGCAGCGGCCGCATGCAGTACCACGCCGCCGGTCAGCACCTGGCCGGCATGGCCCAGCGCGTCTTGTCGCGCCTGCGCCAGCAGGGGTACGACCTGGCGCTGCGTCTGCATCGAAAAGGCCGGGGATTTCAACTCCAGCAGCAGCAAGACATAGGACACGCCATCGCGCTCCACGAACAGGCGACCATCGCGCGGTCGCACCGGGGTCTCGCGGGCGCGTTCCTGTACCCAGCCGGAGAACAGGCCGAAGGGGTCGTCCTGCCACGAGCCCAGCTTGGGGCCGCCGAAGCTGCCATAGAGGCCGGCCAGTGCCTGCTGGCTCCATTGTTGCGGCGTGGCCGAGGCCAGCTGCGCGCGCTGGGCATCGGTGAGCAGCAGCGCCCGGCTGCCGCCGAAGACATCGAGCCATTGCGCCTGCATCTGCGTGGTGTCGCCTGCCATCGGTGCCAGCCAGGCCGCATGCGGCGCCAGGCTGGCCAGATAGGCGTCGGCGCCTTGACGGGCGCGTTCCCAGTCACGGTCGCCGACCAGCACCACCACTTTCTGCTGGGCGGAATCGACCATATGCGTGAATGCCCGTTGCAGCACGACGTCATTGCGCGCCGAGGGCAGCAGGGCCAGGATGTCGGTATCGGGGCTGGCGCGCTGCACCAGCCAGTGCCAGGCGTTGTGGCCGGCCAGCAGCAGGACCACCAGCAGCCAGGCAGCCGCCAGCCAGCCTTGCAGGGTAGGGCGGCGGCTAGTCAAACAGGGCTCCTTCTTCCGGCGTGAGCGCGGCATCGCCGGTCTTGATGGCGGAGAAGCTGATCTCGGTACGGTCGCCGCCGGCTTCCTTCATGAGTACCTTCTCCACATAGGCCGAGCCATTCAGGCCGATGTCACCGATCGCCTTGGCCAGCGCCGGCTGGCGCGCCTTGAGCGCGACTTGCCAATGACCATCGCGCAGCGTGCCATCCAGTTCGAACAGGCTGTCGAGCTGGCTCAGGTCGCCCGCCAGCAACGAAAACAGGACGTTGTTGATCATCTTGACCACCGGTTCCTGCTGGGCGTCGAGCTTCATGGCCACGCGACCATCCTGCATCTGTACGATGCTGTCGCGGGTGATGCGCAAGGTATTGGGGAAGGGCTGCAGTGTCTGCCACAGGATCCCGCGACCCTTGACGACGCAAAAACGGCCCTGCGATTGCAGCGGCTTCTTGATGCCGTTCAGTTGCTTGGTCTGGTCGAATCGACCGCACATCACGGCCGGCTTGGCCAGCGTCGCCTGGATCTGCGCCACCGGTGCCGCGCCATACGCGGCACTGGAGAGGGTGCAGGCCGCCAGCAGCAACGTGGCAATGAAAGGACGCTTGGAGATCATGGTGCAGGAGGAGTCAGTCCGAGCTTGTGCCACAGTACCGGGGGCGATACAAAGCACATCTCGTGGTTGGACATCTGCACCGCCACCTGGACGGTGGCGGCGCGCGTGAGCCGGGTACCGCTGGCGGCATCGCTGATCAGGTAGTCGATGCAGAGGCGGTTTTCCCATTCGACGATGGCCGCGGCCACCTTGATACGCTGCCCGAAGCGGGCCGGGGCGGCGTAGCGCAGGCGCAGGTCGATCACCGGCCAGCCATAGCCGGACTCCTTCATGGCCGGATAGTTGTAGCCGATCTTGTCGAGCAGGGCGCAGCGCGCGGTCTCCATGTATTCCACATAGCGTCCGTGCCAGACGATCTCCATCGGATCGAGGTCGTAGAACTGGATCTGCAATTCGACCTCGGCGCGCCAGGGCGAGTTGGCCAGCGTGAGCTTGCCCTCGGGCAGCAGCGGCTTATTCATAGAGCGTCCAGGTCTGGTGGCGGATGCCTTGCAGCAGCAGACGCAGGTCGGGCTCCAGCATGCGGTCTTCATCGACCACGGCGATCTGGCGCGTCAGCGCCTCCTGCATGGCGGCCAGGCGGCCACCCGGCAGGTCGGAGAGGGGCGTGTCGCCGGCCTGTTGCCTGCGCGAGCGCAGCCATACGCCCTGGCGCACCGTGATGAGCAGGGCGGCGGCGACCTGCTCGGTCAGCTCCAGCACCCGCAGGCAGTCGCGGGCGGCGATGGTCCCCATGCTGACCTTGTCCTGGTTGTGGCATTCGGTGGAACGCGAGAACACCGAGGCCGGCATGGTCAGCTTGAGGGCTTCGGCCGTCCAGGCAGAGGCGCTGATCTGCAGGGCCTTGAGGCCATGGTTGATGGCCGCACGCGGGCCGCTGGCGCCGGACAGGTTGGCCGGTAGGCCGTTGTTGTAGCGCTGGTCCACCATCAAGGCCATCTGGCGATCGAGCAGGTCGGCGATGTTGGCCACGGCGGTCTTCATGCTGTCCATGGCGAAGGCGATGTGGCCGCCATAGAAATGGCCGCCGTGCAGCACGCGTTCGCCATCGGGATCGATCAGCGGATTGTCGTTGGCGCTGTTGAGTTCGTTTTCGATGAACTGGCGCAGCGATGGCAGCGCGTCGTTGAGTACGCCGATGACATGCGGCGCGCAGCGCACCGAGTAGCGGTCCTGCAGGCGTTTTTCGTTGCGGTGCGGCTGGCCGGCGGGCAGGTCGCTGCGCAACCAGGCGGCAATCTGCTGCTGTCCGGGATGGGGCTTGGCCGAGAACAGGGTGGCGTCGAAGTGGTGGGCATTGCCGTCCAGGGTGAAACTGCTCATGGCGGTGATGCGCGTCGCCAGGCGGCACAGGTAGCGGGCGCGATCGAAGGCCAGGCAGGCCAGGGCGGTCATGACGGCCGTGCCATTCATGATGGCCAGGCCTTCCTTGGGACGCAGGCGCAAGGGCTGCAGGCCGGCCTCGGCCAGGGCCTGGGCGGCGGGCAGCGCCTGGCCATCGCGCCAGACCTCGCGCTCACCGCAGAGGGCGGCGGCCAGGTAGGACAGCGGTGTGAGATCGCCGCTGGCGCCGACCGAGCCTTCGCAGGGAATCAGCGGCAACAGGTCACGTTGCAGCAGGGCGGTGATCTGTTCCAGCAGTCCGACGCTCACCCCGGAGAAGCCCTGGCAGAGCGAGTTCAGGCGCGCGGCCAGGATGGCGCGCGTCTGCTCGGGCGTAAACAGGGCGCCCAGGCCGCAGCCGTGATAGGTGTAGAGGTGGTGCGGCAGCTCGGCCACCAGTTCGCTGGGGACCGTGACGGTGCAGGAGTCGCCATAGCCCGTGGTGACGCCATAGATGGTGCCATCCTCGCGCAGCAGGCGGTCGAGGAAGTCGGCGCCACGGCTGATGCGTGCGCGGAAGGCGGTCTCTTCATTGAGGCCGGCGCTGCGCTTGCGCTGGGCCAGCGCGACCACGTCCTCGATGCTCAGCGGCGCCGCGCCGAAGGTGATGGCAGTGGCTGGAATAGGGGAGTCAGTGTGGGGCATGTTGTTCGTCGATGGCGGAGTCCGCCCAGAAATCATAGAAATTGAACCATTGGAACGGCGCCTGCAGGCAGTGTTCCTCCAGGCGCGCGGCATAGTCGGTCGCCAGCTGGTCCAGGCAAGGTGTACGTTGTTTGCGCGGCAGCGCGATGCGTTCGCGGAACAGCTCGAAGCTCAGCCTCGCGCCATCGCCGGTGCGCTGCGAGAACATCAGGTACACCGGGCATTGCAGCAGCGCTGCCAATACATAGGGGCCGACCGGGAAGGGCGCGATGCGCCCCATGAAAGCCGCCCGCGCCACGCGCGGCTGTGGCGACACCGGCACGCGGTCGCCGGCGATGACCACGAACTCGCCCTGCGCGACCTTGTCGGCCAGCACCATGGCCATGGCCGGGGACATGTCGGTGACCTGCATCAGGTTGAGCTGGCTGCCAGGATCGAGCTGGGCCAGCAGGTTGTTGAAGGCCTGGGCATGGCGGGTATGGACCAGCACGGTCAGCTTGAGCGCCGGATGCTGTCGACCGATCACGCGACACAATTCGAGGTTGCCGAGATGGGTGCAGATGATCAGGCCGCCCTGTCCACGTGCGATGGCCTGGCTGATGTGCTCCTGGCCCGACAGGACGACCTGGCCGGTGGGGAACAGTCCCCCCCAGAGCAGCATCTTGTCCAGCAGGCTTTCGCCGAAGGCGGCGAAATGGCGCATGACCCCGGGCAGGCCGGTGACCAGCCGCAGCGATGGACGATGACTGGCGACCTGTTCCAGATAGTCGCGCGAGGCACGACGGGCGCGGGCATTGGCGGCGATATACCAGCACAGCACCGGATAGAGCATTAGACGGAACGGCAGCCTGCCAAAGAGACGATAGACGCCGAAGAGCAGGCGCATGCCGGCCACGAAACTGACCTCGTTGATCTGCGCCCAGTGGCGCGAGCGCCCAGCCGTGCTCATCGGCTTGCTCCTGCCAGGCGGGCCAGGCGGCGCGCCAGCAACAGCGGCGCGCGCAAGAGCATGCCGGCGAACAGGCGCGCATGCATGCGCGAGATCAGGACGTTGTCCAGCCAGACCCTGAAATGCGAGACGCCATCGGTCGGATAATGTACGCGCGTGGGCAGGTTGTGGACCTGCAGGCCGCGCCAGTAAAGCCGTACCAGGATCTCGGTATCGAAGTCCATGCGGCGACCGATGTGGGCGCTGCGCATGAGCTGCACGGTCGGTGCCAGCGGATAGAGGCGGAATCCGCACATGGAGTCGCTGATGTCCAGCGACAGGGTATTGATCCATACCCACACGTGGGTCAGGTAGCGCGCATAGAGGCGACCCTTGGGGACGCTCTCGTCATAGATGGGCCGGCCGTTGATGACTGCCAGCGGCGCCTCTTGCGAAGCGGCGACAAAGCGTGGGATGTCATCGCAGTCGTGCTGGCCGTCGGCGTCGATCTGCAGGGCATGGCTGTAGCCGCTCGCGGCGGCGTGACGCATCCCGGTCATCACGGCACAGCCCTTGCCCTGGTTGACGGCGTGTACCAGCATGGTGACGCGGTCGGTATGGGCGGCGGCGAGGTCCTGCAGCACGCGCGCGCAGGACGCGCTGCTGCCGTCATCGACCAGCACGCAGGGGAAACCCTGGCGCAGCACCGCCTCGACTACCGCACCGATGGCCTGTTCGTGGTCGTAGACCGGGATCACGACCACGGTCTTGTGCGGGGGCAGGTGGGTCGTCATGGTGGCCCCAGCAGGAAGCGTCCGCTGGCGTGCTGCCCGCCTTCGGAATGAAGGCGGAAGGCCAGCGTGGCCTTGTCGGCATCGTATTGCAGGTCCAGCGTTACCGTCATGCCGGGCGTGATGACGCGCTGGAACTTGAGTGCGCTCACGCCCAGGAAACGTGGCGGCAGCGCGAAATAGCGGCGCCCCAGGGCCAGCGCCCAGTCGGTCTGCACGACGCCGGGCAGGATAGGGGAGCCGGGGAAGTGACCGTTGAAGTAGAGCAGGTCCGGAGGTACCTGCAGGGCCAGTTGCACATGCTGCCCGGAGACCTGCAAGGGGCTCACGACCGGCATGGTCGGGGCCGGCGGCCGGGCCGGCGTGCCAGATGCTGCGGGGCTATCCAGCAGCGCAAGCAGGGCGCTCTGGGTGACCTTGCCTTGCGGGTTCACGGGCATCGTGTCCAGGTAGCGCCAGAGGCGCGGCAGGGCGATGCCTTCGATGGCGCCGGCCAGGAGGGCACGCAGGGCGCCATTGAGCGCCAGCTTGCCTTGACCGCGCAGCAGGTCCCAGCCCACCTGGCTTGGCACCACGAAGGCGGCAATGTACTGGCGTGCCCGCCTGCCCTCGTGGACGAGCACCCGGGCATCGGCCACCAGGGGGCTGGCGACCAGCAGTTCTTCGATGCGTGTGAGGGAGATGCGTTTTTCTTCCAGCTTGACGATGCGGTCGGCCCGTCCGCGCAGCACGAAGCCATCGGCCTCCAGTTCTGCCCGGTCGGCCATGGCAAACCATTGCTGGTCGGGCAAATGTGGCGAACGTACTTCGAGCTGGCCATCCTCGTCCACGCGCAGTGCGATGCCGGGCATGGCCTGCCAGTGCTCGCGGCGTTGCGCCGGATCGGCATCGGGCTGGCGCCAAGCGATGCCACCGGTCTCGGAGCTGCCATAGATTTCCAGCGGACGATGGCCGCACATCTGCGCCACCTGCTGTGCCGAAGGCGCCAGCAAGGGGCCACCGGAGGAGAAGATCGCTCGCAAGTGCCGGGTATCGGAGCGCGTGGCCTGTTCGGGCAAGCGTTTCAGGTGTGCCGGGCTGGACAGCAATACCCAGGGACGCTGCGGCACGATGCGCTGCAGATCCTCGGGGAAGAAGGCGCTCTGTGCATGCACGGCGCGTCCCGAGGAAATCGGCCAGAGCACCTTGAAGAGCAAGCCATAGATATGCTGGTGCGAGACGGTGGCGACGATGTCGGCCATCCCGATGCCGGCGCCGAAGAGCGCATCCAGGGTTGCCACCTCGTTGGCCATCTGCGCCAGCTTCTTGGGGATGGCCTGGGCCTGCCCGGTGCTGCCGGAGGTATAGACCACCAGGCCCGGAAAATCGCCAGACAAGGCGGGCCAGGTGTCGCCGTCGTCTTCTGCCGGCGAATGCGGATCGGCTTGCAGCGCATGCCATGCCGGGTCGAACTGTCCAAGGAAACCCTCGACCTCCGTCTGCAACTGATGGCAGGTCGCGGGCAGGGTATCGCTGGGCAGGTAGACCGTCTTGCCGGCCAGCCAGGCGCCGAACAGGGCCGAGGCAAAATGCAGCGTGTCCTGGTGGAACAGCGCGAATCTCTGACCAGGGATAGACAGGAGCCTGGATTTCCAGCGCAGGATATCGGCGCGGAAGTGTCGTAGCGTGACAGGTACGTCATCGCGCCAGCCGATCACATGGTCGGCCGGGAAATCCTGGAAGGGGAGTTGCAGCAGGTCCAGCGGCGCCGCGCCGCACGGCTCACGCATGATGCCGGCGCCGCACGTGGAGGCGGACCATGTATTCGGCGCCGAACAGCACACCCATCGCGATATAGGAGAGCACGCCGGTGTACAGCGACCAGACTGCCTGCGAGGCCCAGAGTGCCGTTGCCAGTGCGATGCTGCCGTTGAGGGCGAAGAAGACGCACCATACCTGGGTGACGCGGCGGGTATAGGCGATCGCATAGGCGGGCAGAGCCGGATCGGTCAGGCGGGCCATGCGTTCTATCATCGAGGGCGGTTTGACCAGGCTGTAGCCGAACAGCGCCAGCATGCCGGCGCTGATGGCGACCGGATAGAGCTTGAGCGGCAACAGCGCATTCCAGTACAGGGCAGGCATGGCCAGCGCCAGCGCGGCCAGGCCCATCCAGCGCAACTTGCGATCCATGTGCGTGGTCAGCAGGCGCGCAGCGGCGATGGCCACCAGCAGCAGCGCCAGCATGCGCGGCTCTACCCTGCCGTGGGCGAACCAGATCAGCAAGGGGTAGAGCAGGATCAGCAATGCGCCAATGACACTGGGCAGTGCGGGACGTTTCATGCGTTCAGGCGGTCGCGTCCGCGCCGGCATTGAGCAGCGTGGCCAGCACGTCGACCACGTCCTGCACCGTGCGGACGGTACGGAACACATCGGGCTGGATGCGCTTGCCGGTGCTCTGGTTGAGCTTGACCACGATGTCCACGGCATCGATGCTGTCGATGTCCAGGTCCGTGTAGAGGTTGGACTGCGGCGTGATCTTGTCCTTGTCCAGCTCGAACATCTCATGCAGCATATCGACGATCCAGGCGTAGATATCGTCCTTGTTCATGGCGGGGGGCAAAGTGTTCATGATGTGCTTCTCTTTTTTTATTGCAGTGTGATTCCGATAGGTCCGGGCCTTGCGTTTGAGGGGGGACTGCCGTGGCGCTATGAGCGGTGGCTGGCCACCAGTGCGGCCAGGGCCTGCACCGAGGCGAAATGCCGGCGGGTCTCTTCGGAGTTGGCCGAGAGCTTGATGCCATAGCGTTTCTGCAGGCTCACGCCCAGTTCGAGGGCGTCGATCGAGTCCAGCCCCAGGCCGTCGCCAAAGAGCGGCGCGGCACTGTCGATATCGGCCGGGGTGAGGTCTTCCAGCTCGAGCGCATCGATGATGAGTTCCTTGATTTCTTGTTCCAGCGCTTGCATCGCCTAGTGTTCTTTCATGAAGTACTGTTGCAGGTAAGTCGTCAGTTGTCGCGCCGCCAGCGTGGGATTGTCTGCACATTGCGGGACGTCGGCGCCGATACGGATGTCCGGGCCGATATGGAGGCGGTAATGCGCCACCGTGTCAGGGACATCCCACCATTTCCCGCCCTTGCCAAGCGTTGCCGGCGTGCAGGCGATGCGCACCGGCGTGATCGGGCATTCTCCCCTGACGGCGACGTTGGCGGCACCGCGCTTGAAGCTGATGCTGCCATCGCGCGGCGTGCGCGTGCCTTCGGGGAAGATGATCAGGTTGCCGCCGCTACGGATGGACGCGATGCAGTCCTCGATCAGATCCGGGCCCTGCTCGTTGCTGATGTAGCCGGCGGCGCGGATGGGGCCGCGCGTGAATGGATTGCGCCACAGCGCATTCTTGACGATACAGTCGGCATGACGCACGAAGGCCATCAGCAGCACCGTATCGATCAGGGTCGGGTGGTTGGCGAGGATCAGCAGGCCTTGCCGGTCCAGTCGTTCCAGCCCGGTGATGTCATAGCGGATCACGCCCAGCACGCGCATCAGTTCCACGAAGCCCCGGAACGCCAGGCGGATGATGCGGCGAGCCGTCAGCACGCGTCGCCGGGGATCGCGCACGACCAGGTCCAGAACCGGGAAGACCACCAGGCGCAGCACCAGGCCGCCCAGGCCGAATACGGCAAAGGACAGGCCCGTGGCGACCACGCGCCAGTATCGGTTGATGCGCTTGATGAGCTGTTCAGGCATGACGCATCCAGTGCCAGCGGCGGCCATCGGCGTGACGGACCATGGCATTGCATCGGCTGTCGAGGAAGAAGCGCAGCACGGCGGCAGCGCCTGCCGGCTGGTCGACGGCGACGGCAGGCGCCGACGGAGTTGTTTCATCATCCCATTGCAGGGAGAGGCAGGGCCGGGAGGTGTGCTCGTCGGCCGCCTGCATCAGCCACGACCAGCCGCAGGCATGCTCGCGGCAGTCGGAATAGGGCGCATAAAGTTCCGGCAGGGACGCATCGGCCACCACCAGCAATACGTAAGGGGCGCCATCGGCCAGCAGGCCGCAGGCTTCGATGACGGCGTGTTCGACCGTGCTCTGGCCGGCCGAGATGGCCATGCTGTTGCCACGCATGCCCCGGGCAATCGAAAACAGGCCGGCATTGGCATTGTGGACGGACAGGCTGAACGCGGCAGGCGAGAGCGGCGTGGCCGCGGCCAGGGATTGCAGGAGTTCGACCGAGCGTGCGCATTCACCGTGGCGGGACGCGAAGACGGTCGGGATGTCGTCGACAGCCACGTCAGGCGCGTGTTCGCCGGAGATCGCGGCGTAGGCGGTTTCCAGCGCCAGCTTCCCGACCGCGCTGGCGCGTCTGCGCAGCATGGGCGGCATGCTCTTGACGGCCGGTTCACCAGAACCGGTCGCCTCTGCATCGCCGTCGATCCATTGTTGCCAGGCCTGCGGGGACTCGATACCGGGAACCCACGCTGCATGTGAAACAACAGAAAAGCTGACATCCCCAAAAAACATATGGTCGAAAAACTTCCCGGCTTGCCTTGGTAGTGTTATTGACCGGACTCCCCCTTTATCCGGTGGATTTCGCCAGGTGCGAGGGTCCTCTCGGAGAAATTGACAATCTGCTCTTTTTTTAATGTGCAGATCAAGTCCGGTTATGAAATAGTTACATTTTGTAACCGGGGATAATGGTACGACAAAACCTCACGAAACAAACGCGATTTTTCAGGGGAAGTAGCGCCCCATAGGGCTATCGCTGCCGATTTGCCCACCGCTCGTTGTCTCGGTACTACGTTTCAATAGCGATTCTGCACGCCCTTTGAATGATGGAATCCTGACAATGGATTCTTGTTTCGCGAGAACGCGAGCTTATCAGAGGCCGATAATTGACGCAGGAAGCAAAAAAAGGGCGCCGCCGGTATGCGCCTGGCGGGTGACGTATAGTGTCCCCGTTCGATCCCCCAGATCGCGCACCAGACGTTTCAGACAGAAAGCGTTCAGACAACAAGGAGATAGCCATGCCAGGGACCCCCGCCACACCGCGTCATCCCCCCCGATTCGCCACGTCATTGTTCCTGCTCACGCTGCTGGCGGCCTGCAGCACCAGCCCGACCCGGGAGAACGATCCCCCAGTGGGCGCGGCACCGCTCGCCTGCGCCCAGTTGCAGGACATGCGCATCCCGGCCAGTGCCATCGGCCTGCCTACCGGTGGCGCCCGCGTGACGGCTACCGAGGCAGTCGCTGCCAATGGCGAGGGGGCCAAGGCGGTCGGTGCCTACTGCAAGGTGAGCGCCGAGATTGCGCCGGTCGACCCCAAGGCGCCATCGATCCGCTTCCAGCTTGACCTGCCCACGCAATGGAACAGGAAAGCCCTGATGTTTGGCGGTGGCGGCTACGACGGCACCATCCCGGACGTTGCCGCCAATGTGCCGGCCGGCCCGGCCACGCTGCCCGGTCCGCTGGGACGCGGCTACGCCACCTTCGCCAGCGATTCGGGGCACCAGGCCAATGCCACCACCTCGCGCGATGGTTCCTTCGGCGCCAATGACGAGGCCTTGCGCAATTTTTCCGGCGACGCGCTCAAGAAGACCCGCGATGCGGCGCTGGCCATCCTCACCGCCCACTATGCCGCCCGGCCACAGAAGACCTATTTTGCCGGCGGTTCCACCGGTGGCCGCGAAGGCCTGGTCGTGGCCAGCAACTGGCCGGCCGATTTCGATGGCGTGATTTCGCTCTATCCAGCCTGGAACGCGGTGGCGCTGGACCTGCAATTCGGTCGCATGACGCGCGCCATGGCGCAGCCCGGCGCCTATGCCAACCCGGCCAAGCGCAAGCAGCTCTATGACGCCGCCATGGCCGCTTGCGACAAGCTCGATGGCGTCGTCGATGGCGTCATCAGCAATGTCGACGCCTGCAATGCCAGCTTCGATCCCGCCACCGCCATGCTCAACGGCACGGCGCTGCGTTGCCCTGGCGGTGCCGATACCGGCGACAGCTGTCTTTCGGATGCGCAGATCGCCACCTTCAAGGTCTTCAGCTCGCCCCTGGTGTTGCCCTATGTACTGGCCAGCGGCGAGACCAACTATCCCGGCTTCAATACCTGGGGGACCAACTGGGGCACGGGAGGCAGCAATGCCATGCAGGCCGTCATCCTGACCCTGGGGCTGGGTACGGCACAACCCGCCAACCCCATGCCCGGTGTGAGCGCCCAGGCCAGCCCGCCGTATCACAGTACCTTCTGGGACCAGTGGGTGCGCTATTTCGTCACCCGCGATGCCAGCTTCAACCCGCTGGCGCTGGACCCGCAGCAACCGGGCGCCTACCAGGCGCGCATCCTGCAGCTCAATGCGTTGCAGGACACCAACCAGGTGGATCTCTCGGCCTTCCGCGACAGGGGCGGCAAGATCCTCATCGCCCACGGCACCGCCGATGCACTGGTGAGTACCCAGGCCACGCGCCAGTACCTGGGCCGCTTGCGTGCGGCGATGGGGCCCGCCAAGGTGGAGAGCTTCGTGCGCTACTACGAGATCCCCGGATACGGCCACGTCTTCGGCACGGCCTTCAATGCCGCCTGGGACTCGCTCACCACGCTGGAAAACTGGGTCGAACAGCAACAGGCACCGGTGGACCAGGTGGTGGTGGATACGGTCGCCGTACCCGGACGCAGCAGGCCCTTGTGCGTGTATCCCGCCTGGCCGAAATACAAGGGAAGTGGCGAGATCAATGACGCCGGAAATTTTGTCTGTGTGACCCGGTAAGGCTGGGGAAACAGCTTGAGTCCTGCGGTGGCCTGCCTCGGTCACCGCAGGATTTTCATGTTATGCCCGCGCCCGGACAGGGCTCGCGATGCGGATCCGGCAGCGCTGTGAAGTCGCCTGGATATTTAAATATTTCAAAAAAATGACATGTAAATCTTTTGCGTCGGAAAAATTTACATTACCCATTTTTCTAATATTACAGGCATATTACATAAAACCTAAGTTGCAGATTTTAAAAGGTTTTTTGCTGTTTTAAAGTGCGTGGCATATAAGTTGCTCTGGCGGGGTTTTTCCTTAACACCTTGCCGGAGACATTCCTTGAAAACTTTGAGTCATCGCAACCGTTCCTTCCAGAATTCGCCCCTGAATAAAGACGTGCCGAAGCACGTTCGCCTGCACGCCATTGCGGCCGCCGCCGTGCTGATGCTGGCCGCACCGACGGCTTTCGCGGACTCCTTCTTCGTCCCCGGCAACCTGGTGGTCAGCGTTGAAGGCAATGGTGTCGTTGGCGCCACTTCCGGCCCGTATGGCGACAACCAGGCGGCGCCGCTGTCCCTGTTCCAGTACAAGCTCAGTGGCACCTCCGCCGCCAGCTACGTCAACAGCCTGGTACTCCCGCAGAGCAATTCGGGCAGCAACTACGCCGTCTCCAGCGAGTACGGTTCGAGCTCGGAAGGTTCGCTGCAACTGTCCGGCAATGGCAAGTACCTGACCATCATGGGCTACGGCATCAACGCCGCAACCTTCAATGCCAATCCGGGCAAGTACAGCCCCGATTCGACCAACACCGCGCTGGCGCAGTCGGGCAGCGTGCAGGGACAGTCCTACACGGCAGTGCCGCGCGTGGTCGCCCTGATCGATTCGAATGGTTCGGTGAATTCGTCCACCGCCCTCTATGGCGTCTTCAGCGGTAACAATCCGCGCAGCGCCTATACCCCTGACGGCAAGAACATCTATGTATCGGGCCAGGGTACCAAGGGCGACAATACCAGCGGCGTCTTCGTGGCACAGGTGGGCAGCAACACCGCCACCTCGGTGACCGGCAACGATGCCGGCGCCGGCGCCTCCCAGGACACCCGCTTCGTGACTGGCTACAACGGCCAGCTCTACGTGTCGTCCGACAGCAAGAGCGGCGCCACCAATCGTTCCTACATCGGTACGCTGGGCAATGGCATGCCGACCGGCCAGGCCAACAACGGCAATGGTCCTGCGCAATTGGCGGGCTTCGGCAATTCGGGCGGTACCGGCAAGGTGAGCATCACGGCGGCCACGACCAATGGCATCAATGCCCCTGGCCAGCAGATCAACCTCAGCCCGGAGGCCTTCTTCTTCGCCAATGCCACCACGATGTATGTGGCCGACAGCGGAACGTCCAAGCAGACCTCGGCCACCAGCAGCCTCGGCGACGGCGGCCTGCAGAAGTGGAGCCTGGTCAATGGCGCATGGCAGCTTGACTACACGGTTTCGGCCGGTCTGAACCTGGTGAGCAACAAGGCATCGGCCGGCACCACCGGCCTGCTTTCCCTGACCGGCCAGACGGTGATGGTCGACGGCGTGGAGCAGGAACAGATCTTCGCCATCAACTACACCGTCGGCGATCTCGATCCGACCTACCTGTTCGGCCTGACCGATATCCTGGGCGCCACCACCCTCCAGTCCGGCGAAGCCTTCGTCAAGCTGGCGACCGCACCGGCGGATTCCAACTTCAAGGGCGTCTCGTTTGCGCCGACCTCCGATGTGCCGGAGCCGGGTTCGCTGGCGCTGTTCTTTGCCGCCTTCGCAAGCCTGGTGGCGGTGCGTCGCAAGCGTGCTTGAGCTGATACCGCTGTTGCAGTCAAAGACGCCCGGCATGCCGGGCGTCTTTTTTGCGGTCAACGATAGGTCTGCCGCCCGCCTCAATCCGAGTAAAGGCCGAGCAACCACTCCCTGAACGCCCGCAGCGATGGCAGGGTTTCGTTGCGCTCCGGATTGACCAGGTAGTAGCTGCGCTCGCTGAGCATCGGCTCACCCAGCGCCACCACATCGCCACGCTTGATCTCGTCCTCGACCAGTGCCTGCGGCACCAGGCCCACACCTATCCCCGCCATGACTGCCTGGATCAGGTGCGAGGTCAGCTCGAAGCTGGGCCCCATGCGCATGTGGCGATGGTCCAGCGCGTGTTCGGAAAACCACTTGGCCCAGGCTTGCGGATTGCTGGCGATGGTCAGCAGCGGCTGGCTCTTGGCCCATGCGGGATCGATCCGCTTTTTGCGGCCGAGCTGGGCGGCGCCGGCAATGGCCACCAGCCATTCGTTCTGCAGGTGATGCGAGATCACGCCCGGCGGCGGGCCCACATGGACCGTGATGGCCGCATCGATCTCGCCGGCATCGTAGTCGATCTGCCCGATGCGCGAGTGGATATGGACGTTCACACCGGGATGCTCGCCATAGAAAAGATGTAGGCGCGGCAACAGCCATTTGGAGCCAAAGGTCGGCAAGGTCGCCAGCCGCAAGGAGCCGGTGCCCGACTGGTAAGACATGGCCTGCAAGGTGGCGCTGCGTATCCTGCCCAGCGCGGCACTCATCTCCAGCGCATAGCGGCGACCGACATCGGTGAGCCTGACCGCACGTCCTTCGCGCCGAAACAGTGTCACGCCGAGCTGGTCTTCCAGCGTCTGGATCTGCCGGCTGATGGCACTCTGGCTCAGCGCCAGCTCTTCCGCTGCCCGGGTGTAACTCTCGTAACGGGCCGCAGCCTCAAAGACCAGCAGCAGCGACATGGAAGGGGTGAGGCGACGCGGATTCATGAGTTTTATGCATTAAATGACGGCGGAATTTACGTTTGTTTTGCCGCTGAGCCTAGCAGATACTGGGCATGCTAGCCAATTACTCATGTATTCAAGTAAGCAATCCAGGAGTAGGCGGCCTCCATTCCTCTCTTGCTGCCCATGTCGATCGCCATCCTCCATCGCCTGACGCCCTCGGTATCCGGTCTTTACCAGGACTTCCTGACCACATTGCGCGATGCCGGCTTTGCCGGCGAGATCTCGGCGCGGGACGCCGACCGTACTGTCCTGTCCACCGACAATTCCATCTACCAGCGCCTGCCCCAGGCCGTGGTCTGCCCGGCCCACGTCGAGGATGTCATGCTGCTGGGCCGCCTGCTCGGCGAGGCCCGCCATCGCGAGATCAAGGTGGCGCCGCGCGGTGGCGGCACGGGGACCAATGGCCAGTCCTTGACCGATGGCATCGTGGTCGACCTGTCGCGCCATATGAATGCCATCCTGGAAATCAATGTGCAGGAGCGCTGGGTGCGGGTCCAGGCGGGCGTGGTCAAGGACCAGTTGAATGCGGCACTGAAAGCGCACGGACTGTTCTTCGCCCCCGAGTTGTCCACCTCCAATCGCGCCACCGTGGGCGGGATGATCAACACCGATGCCAGCGGACAAGGCAGCTGCACCTATGGCAAGACGCGCGACCACGTCCTCGACCTGGAGATGGTGCTGCTGGGCGGCGAACGCTTCTCCAGCCATTGCCTGTCTGCCGGGGACGTTGGCCCATGGCTGCAGCGCCCCGGCCGCGCCGGCGACCTGTTCAGGACCGCCCATCGCATCAGCCGCGACCAGGCCGCCCTGATCCGGGACAAGTTCCCTCCGCTCAATCGCTGCCTGACCGGCTACGACCTGGCCCATCTGCAGCAGGACGATGGCGGCTTCAATCTCAACAGCGTCCTGTGCGGGTCCGAGGGATCGCTGGGCTTCGTGGTGGAAGCCCGGCTCAATGTGCTGCCTGTGCCGGCGCATAGCACGCTGGTCAACATCAGCTATGCCTCGTTCATGGATGCCCTGCATGATGCGCGCGCGCTGATCCAGAAGCGCCCGCTCTCCATCGAAACGGTGGATTCCAAGGTCTTGCAGCTGGCCATGAAGGATATCGTCTGGAACGATGTCGGCGACTATTTCCCACAGGAGTCGGCCGCGCCGGTGCAGGGCATCAACCTGGTCGAGTTCAGCGGCGACGATGCCGATGCGCTGGAGCGCGAGGTCGCCGCTTTTGTGCAGTACCTGCGCAGCGACCAGACGGTGATCCGGCTGGGCCATACCATCGCCAGTGGCAACGATGCGGTCAAGCGCGTCTATGCCATGCGCAAGCGGGCCGTCGGCTTGCTGGGCAATGTGCAGGGGGAGGCCCGTCCCCAGCCCTTCGTCGAGGATACGGCGGTGCCGCCCGAACGTCTGCCAGACTATATTGCCGAGTTCCGGGCGCTGCTGGATTCCTACGGCCTGCAATACGGCATGTTCGGCCATGTGGATGCGGGCGTGTTGCACGTGCGCCCCGCGCTGGACATGAAAGACCCCGCGCAGGCAGCGCTGGTGCGCCCGATCAGCGATGCCGTGGCAGCGCTGACGCGCAAGCATGGCGGCCTGCTCTGGGGCGAGCACGGCAAGGGCGTGCGAAGCGAATATGCACCGGCCTTCTTCGGCGAACTCTATCCGGCGCTGCAGGAGATCAAGCAATCCTGCGATCCCTACAACCAGCTCAATCCGGGCAAGATCGCCACCTCGCCCGCGACCGGGCAGCCGCTGCTGAAGATCGATGGCGTGCCCACGCGCGGCCAGCACGACCGGCAGATCGACGAGCGCGTCTGGCAGAGCTACGGTGCCGCCATGCACTGCAACGGCAACGGCGCCTGCTACAACTACGATACGGACGATGCGATGTGCCCGTCCTGGAAGGCCACGCGCGATCGTGTGCATTCGCCCAAGGGCCGCTCATCGCTCATGCGTGAATGGCTGCGCCAGCAAGATGTGGCCGGCGGCGATGTCCTGCTAGCGGCGAAGGCTGTGGATAATTCAGAGGAGAGTCTGCTTTCCGAAACACGGAAACTGCGCCGCAGTGAGCACGCAGAAGATTTCTCCCACGAGGTCTACGACGCCATGGCCGGCTGCCTGGCTTGCAAGTCTTGTGCCGGGCAGTGTCCGGTCAAGGTCAATGTGCCGGATTTCCGCTCGCGCTTCCTGCAGCTTTATCACCAGCGCTATCGGCGTCCCTTGCGCGACTACCTGGTCGGCATGCTGGAGCCGATGCTGCCGCTGGTGGCGCGTTTTCCACGGGCCTACAACCAGGTCGTCGGGCAGACATGGCTGCGCAGCCTGATGGCGCGCTGGATCGGCCTGGTCGATAGCCCCGCCCTGGATGGCACCGATCTGGCCGCCGTGCTGGAGCAGTGGGACGTACAGCCAGCGACAGCGCAAAGCCTGTCATCGCTGAGCGGGCAGGAGCGTGAACGCAGCGTCGTGCTGGTGCAGGATGCCTTCACACGCTATTTCGAGACCTCCCTGGTGGCCGACTTTGTGGAGCTGGCGAGCCGGCTCGGGTATCGGGTCTGGCTGGCGCCTTACCTGCCCAATGGCAAGCCATTGCATGTGCATGGTTTCATGGCCAGGTTCGCGAAGGCCGCCATTACCAATGCCCAGTCATTGTCGGCGCTGGCGAAATCGGGTGTTGCCCTGGTTGGCATCGATCCCGCCATGACGCTGGTCTATCGCCAGGAATATCGCAAGGTGGACGCCATCGGCGATGTACCCAGGGTGGCCTTGCCGCAGGAGTGGCTGGAACGGGTGTTGGCCTCGCGGCCCCGGCCTGAGGCTGTGGCGGCGTCCTATCGTCTGATCGCGCATTGCACCGAGAAGACCAATGCGCCCGACAGCACGCGTCAATGGAAACAGGTATTTGCCGGCTTCGGCCTGGCGCTGAAGGTGGAGGAGGCGGGCTGTTGCGGCATGTCGGGGACCTATGGTCATGAAGCCCGCAACCTCGCCACGTCGAAGACCATCTATGCGCAGTCGTGGGAGCGCAAGCTGGAGGCGGGGGGCGATGAATTGCTGGCTACCGGGTATTCCTGTCGTAGCCAGGTCAGGCGATTGTCTGAGCGGGCGCTGCGGCATCCCTTGCAGGTGTTGTTGGAGTGGGTGAGGGGAGGGGGGGCAACGTGGCGACGGGCAATGATGAAAGGATGGATGAGATGAACCAGGCGAAGCGGGAAAACAGTTTCAAGAGCGCGCTGCAGGCCGGCCAGCTCCAGATCGGCCTGTGGCTGGCCCTGGCCAATGCCTACAGCGCGGAGCTTTGCGCTGGCAGCGGTTACGACTGGCTATTGATCGACGGCGAGCATGCGCCCAATGATTTGCGCAGCATCCTGTCGGCCCTGCAGGCCACGGCGCCCTACGGATCCCATCCGGTGGTGCGGATTCCGATCGGCGAAGCCAGCCTCATCAAACAGGTCCTGGAGGTCGGGGCGACGACCCTGCTGGTACCGATGGTGGAATCGGCCGGGCAAGCCGCAGAGCTGGTCAAGGCGATGCGCTATCCACCCGAGGGTGTGCGCGGCGTGGGCAGTGGTATCGCCCGGTCTTCGCGCTGGGGGCGTGATGGTGCCTATCTGCGCGAGGCCAATGAGCGGGTTTGTCTGCTGGTCCAGGTGGAGACGATCAGTGCGCTGGCGCAACTCGATGCCATCTGCGATGTGGAAGGCGTTGACGGTGTCTTCGTCGGGCCAGCCGACCTGGCCGCATCGATGGGGTATCTGGGCCAGCCGGCGCATCCGCACGTCGTGCAGGCGGTGGAGGCCGCCATTGCGCGCATCGTGCAGAAGCGACGCGCGGCTGGCATCCTGTGTACCGATCCCCAGCTGGCCCGGCGCTATATCGCGGCGGGCGCCAGCTTTGTTGCGGTAGGAGTGGATACCTCGTTGCTGGTGCTGGCATCGGACCAGTTGCTCAGGACATTCAGGCAAAGCGATTCCGGGGTCAGCGCCGCCGCGTATTGAGGCCGTCGTGCGTTGTTCAAGCGGGGGGAGTCATGCGAAATATCGATATCGTCTCGCTGCGTATCTTTGTGGCAGCGTGCGACCACAAGAACATCGCCCGTGCGGCGGATCAGGAACATCTGACGGCCTCGGCCGTGAGCAAGCGCATCTCCCAGCTGGAGCATGGGTGTGGCTTGCAACTGCTGCAGCGCAGTCGCCATGGCGTCTCGCCCACTACCGCAGGTTCCGCGCTGGCCGAGCACGCGCGCGAGATCATTTCACAGGTCGAACGCCTCAATGGCGAGATGGCCAGCATCAACAAGAGCATGAAGCACAGCCAGGTGCGTGTGCTGGCGTCGCCTTCTGCCTTGTCAGAATCCCTGCCGGACGATATCGCCGCCTTCCTTTCCCAGGCGTCCCATCGGCAGACCCGGATCCACCTGGAAGAGGCAAACGGCCACAGGATCGTGAACGCCGTCATGGAAGGCAGTGCCGAGATCGGGATCTGCTGGACCGGTGCCAGCGGCCATGGTCTGGAAACCCGCCCGTATCGTCACGATGAACTGGTGCTGGTCACGCACCCGGATCATCCGCTGGCACAGCGGGAGCGTGTTGCATTCGAGGAGACGCTGGTCTACGAGCATGTCGGCCTGCTGCCCTCCGGCGCTGTCCAGATCATGCTGCAGCGACTGGCCGCCCGGCAGGGAAAAACCGTGTCCTACCGCATGACCGTATCCAGCTTCGACGCCGCCCTGAAGATCGTGGCGGCCGGACTTGCCATCGGCATCGTGCCACGGCAGGTATGCCTGTCGGCCCGTTCCGGGGGAGGGCTGCGCATGGTGTCGCTGTCCGATGCGTGGCGTGATCGTGCCTTGTCGCTGTGCTTTCGCTATCACGACGCACTGTCGGCACCCGCCCGCGCGTTGGTCGATTACCTGGCCGGGTGCGAACAGGCACCCGGCGCAGCGCTCAATGATCAGAACCGGTGACGGATCGCCAGGCGGAAATAAGCCTGCTGGTTATCGCTGGAGGGGGCAATCGGACCGTTGATGGCCGCCACCGCCGCCTTACCGGTGGAATCGGTGCCACTGGCACGCTGGACGGCGCCGACCAGATAGATATCGGTACGCTTGGACAAGCTGTAGTCGACCCCCGCCATGAACTGGCGATAGGTCGCCCCTGGTAAACCGCCGGCACCGGCATTGCGCGTGAGGTTGACCCCCGCACCGGTCAGCCAGGCCGGGGAGATGCGATAGGTGTAGTTGCCCTCCAGGCTGTTGAAGACGGCTGTCCCGTGGTAAGCCAGCGGATTGGGGCCGGAGCTGGTGTCGCCCAGTCCGAGGAAGCGGACATTGCTGTAGGACAGTCCCAGTGTGCTGGCCCCCAGGGTGTATTGCAGGGAGCTGGCCAGGACTTGGTAGCTGCTGGCCGAGGCATAGCCGGAATAGACCGGGCCGTTGATGTTGTTGGTCGCAGACGAGGTCGCCGAATCCGAGAAGAACGAGGTATTGGGGTTATGCACGTTCAGGTAGGCGATGCCGCCGCTCAATGCCCCGGCAGTGTAGCTGGCGCCCAGCGAGTAGATCTGGTTGGTACCGCTGCTGCCTGCGGTTTCGCCGAAGCCGTAGAGCCCGGTCACCATCACGCCGGAAAAGTTGCCGCTGTACTTGAGTGCGTTGTTGACGCGATGGGCATTGTTCAGGTTATCGATGTCACCGGGGCGGGCGAAGACGTAGCCGCCCAGCTTGGCAAAGAGCTGATAGACCGCCAGGGTATCGACGACCGAATCGTACTGCCGGCCGAGCGTGAGCGTGCCAAGCTGGCTGTCGCCCAGGCCGACGAATGACTGCCGGCCAAACAGTCGTCCACCTTGGCCCAGACCGCCGGTGCCCACGTCAAAGCCGTTCTCCAGCACGAACAGGGCTTGCTTGCCACCGCCCAGGTCTTCCCTGCCTTGCAAGCCGATGCGGCTGCCGCTGGCCACGCCGCTGGTGAGACTGAGCAATCGGGGACCATTGGCGTTGGTGGTCCAGTTGACACCTTCGTCGAGAATGCCGTAAATAGTGACGCTGCTTTGTGCACAAGCCAGCGCGGGAAGAAATGCGATCGACAGCAATGCAGTACTGGTTTTTTTCATCGAGGGTCTCCTTGGTCTTGGTTCTCGGTTTTATAATCCGCCCGGCATCCAGGCCGGCACGGATGAGCGATGTGTTTACCGGGCCTGAGTCTTATCGAAGACGCATCTCCGCACAAACGCTATTTGGGAAAGTCAGGCATTCCGGATTGGAAAGCTTGATGTGGAAAGGAGCCCGCCTTGTGGCAGATTGATCCAACGTCATTGCGCTTATTTGTTGCCGTGTGCGAAGAGGGCAGCATAGGCCGCGCCGGTGATCGCGAGGGGATGGCGCCATCGGCCATCAGCAAGCGCATCGCCGATATCGAGGCATCCATCGGCACCCCCCTGCTCATGCGCACGCCGCGCGGGGTGACGATGACACCAGCCGGTGAGGTCCTGCTCAAGCAGGGGCGCCTGCTCATGCGTAGCGTGGAGCGGCTGCATTCCGAACTGCAGGCGTTCTCGGGTGGGGTACTAGGCTATGTGAAACTGCTGGCCAATGTGTCTTCCATCGTCGAGTTCCTGCCTGAGGAATTATCGGCCTTCCTGCGCAACAACCCGCAGATCCGCATTGAACTCGAAGAGCGTGTCAGTACCGATATCGTGCGCGGGGTAGCCGATGGCGCCGGTGATATCGGCATCTGTCGTGATTTTGTCGATACCAGTGGCCTGGAGGTATTTCCCTACAAGAGCGATCACCTGGCCGTCGTGGTCAACCAGGGGCATCCCCTGGCCGGTCGTGACCGGGTAGCCCTGATGGATACGCTGTCCTATGACTACATCGGCCTGATCATGAATGGCTCGATAGATCGCCTGGTCAATCGTATTGCGGCTGACCATGGCGGCACCGTGCATTACCGGATGCATGTCTCCAGCTTCGATGCGGCCTATCGTCTCATCAAGGAAGGCCTGGCCATCGCCGTCCTGCCGCAGGAGGCGGTGGAGCGTTATCTGGACATGTACAAGCTGCGCGCCATCCCGCTGGACGAGGCATGGGCGCGTCGCAGTTTTGTGCTGTGCGTCAAGCAGATGCACACTCTTTCTCCCATTGCAAAACGCCTGCTCGACCACCTGTTGCTGCAACAGCAGGCGAGCTGATCTGCCTCTGCACCCAGGCAGTCATCGTCAACGGCGATGACTGCCATCGCGCCTGCCTCGTTGCCCGCGATAGTGCGTCCCCTCATCATTGCGCCATGAAAAAGCTTGCATGATCGGCCCTTCGGGCGGGTCTGCGAACGACAAACATGGACGGCGACATGCCGTATCCGGCCCGCCAGGAAAGTCGCATGGCGAGCCGGCCAAGAGGGAGGCACATGCTGCAGCAGGAAATCCACCAGGCCCTGGCGCGTGAACTGCACGCCGCCGAGAAATCGGGCGTACAGATCGAACACTTTTCCCGGCGCTACCCCGAGCTGGTGATCGATGACAGTTATGCGATCCAGCGTGAATGGCTGACACTGAAGCTGGCCGAGGGCCGCAAGTGCATCGGCCACAAGATCGGCCTGACGTCGCGCGCCATGCAACTGGCATCCCAGATCACCGAGCCGGACTTCGGCATGCTGCTTGACGACATGCTGCTGCCCGACGGCGGGACGCTGCAGTCCGATCGCTTCATCGTGCCGCGCGTGGAGGTCGAGTTCGCCTTCATCCTCAAGCAGCCGCTCTCGGCCATCGAACGCGACATCACCGTCTTCGACGTCCTCAATGCCAGCGACTACGTGGTCCCGGCGCTGGAAATCATCGATGCCCGCATCGAGCAAGTGGATCGCCACACCAACACACCGCGCAAGGTCCTCGACACGATCGCCGACAACGCTGCCAACGCCGCCATCATCCTGGGCGGTCGCCCCGTCAGGCCGAACGAGGTCGATCTGCGCTGGGCCGGCGCGCTGCTCTATCGCAATGGCGTCATCGAGGAATCCGGCCTGGGCGCGGCGGTACTGAATCACCCGGCCAACGGCGTGGTGTGGCTGGCGCGCAAGCTGGCCGGCTTCGGCGAATCGCTGGCCGTCGGTGAGATCGTGCTGGCCGGCTCCTTTACACGTCCCGTGCCTTGCGCCAGAGGCGATGTCTTCCACGCCGACTATGGCCCGCTGGGTGCCATCAGTTTCAACGTCGCCTGAGTTGCCCAGGCCAACACCGATCTTTCTTTCGTGATGGAACCATGACTAGCCATTTGATCAACGTCGCCGGTATCGACGTCTCGCCGCATCACTACATCGGCGGCAGCCGTGTCGCCTCGCCGGAGAGCTTCGAACTGCATTCGCCCATCGACCAGCGCCTGCTCGGGCGTATCTCCGAAGGCTTGCCGGAACACGTGGATGCTGCCGTCAGCGCAGCGGCCAAGGCCTTCCCGGCGTGGGCTGCACTGGGTCCGGCACAGCGCAAGATCTTCCTGGACCGCTTCGCGGCCGAGATCGGCAAGCGCAGCGAGGCTTTCTGCCTGCTGGAGTCCAACGACGCCGGCGTGCTGCTCTCGCGCATGAAGCATGGCGTGGTACCGCGCGCCATGCTCAACATCTCCTGGTTTGCCGACCATGCATTGGGCTTGCAGGACAAGGTCATCGAGACCGAACAGGCAAGCCACTTGGTGCGTCACGATCCGGCTGGTGTGGTGGCCATCATCACCCCGTGGAATTCACCATTGATGCTGGCCACCTGGAAGGTCGGTCCGGCGCTGGCTGCCGGCAATACCGTGGTGGTCAAGCCGCCCGAGTGGGCGCCGCTGACCAGCTCGCTGCTGGCCGATGCCGCTGATGCAGCCGGCTTGCCGCCGGGCGTCTTCAACGTCGTCCAGGGACGCGGCGCCACCACCGGCGCCGGCCTGGTGTCGGACAAGCGCCTGGCCCGCATCTCCTTTACCGGATCGGTACCCACCGCCAAGTGGATCGCCCAGGCCGCCGGCCAGAACCTGGTGCCGTGCAGCCTGGAGCTGGGCGGCAAGTCGCCCTTCATCGTGCTGGAGGATGCCGATCTGGATAACGCCGCCGCCACCGGCGCCCTCATGTATCGCAATGCCGGCCAGGTGTGCCTGGCGGGTACCCGCTTCCTGGTCCACGAAAGGGTGGCCGATGCCTTCGTCGAACGCATGCGCGGCTACGTCGAGAACCTCAATGTGGGCGATCCGCGCGAGGAGGCCACCGAGGTCGGCCCGATCATTCACCCGCGCCAGTTCACCCGGGTCAAGGACTTCGTGCTGCGGGCCATCGCCGATGGCGCCAGGGTCTTGTGGGGCGGCTCCTGGCATCCCTATGGGCCGCAGTACTTCGAGCCGACCATGCTGACCGATGTGCGCCAGGACTCCGAGATCGTGCAGAACGAGGTGTTCGGTCCGGTGCTGACCCTGCAGACCTTCCGCAACGATGAAGAGGCGCTGGAGCTGGCCAACGGCACCGACTATGGCCTGGGTGGCGTCTGCTATGGCGAGGTCGGGCACGCCACCGCGCTGGCAGAGCGCGTGCGCACCGGCTTCATCTGGGTCAACTCCTTTGGCATCCGCGACCTGGCTGCACCGTTTGGCGGCATCAAGCGTTCCGGCATCGGCCGCGAGGGCGGGGAGTGGAGCTTCGAATTCTTTTGCGACGTGAAGGACGTGGTCGTTCCCAAGAAGCCCTTCCGCGCAAGTTTCAGTCAACGATAGGAGAGCAGAAATGGGAAAGATTGTCGGCGCAGCATTGGTGTCCCACCATCCGGGGCTGTTCCAGTCGGACGAGTTCCGCGTCAAGATGGGCAATGGCGAAGACTCCGACCTGGTGCCGGGCTATGAACGCGTGCGCAGGAAGATCGAGGAAGTCGAGGCCGACACCATCATCATCTTCGACTCGCACTGGTTCACCACGGGTTTCCATCTCATCGATGGCGGCGCGCACTTCAAGGGCAGCTATATCTCCGACGAGATGCCCTGGTACCTCTATGGTCAGCAATACGACTATGCCGGCTCGCCGGCACTGGCCGGGCTGATCGAGGCCGTGGCCCAGGAGAACAATGTCTTCAGCAAGGCCATCTACGACAAGGACCTGCCGCGCCACTACGCCACCATCAATGTGGTCAACAAGCTGGTGAAGGGCGAGAAGGTGGTCTCCGTCAGTACCTGCCAGAACTGCCAGCCGCATCACTACATCGAGTCCGGCCGGGTCATCGGCGAGGCCATTGCCCGCAGCGATGCCCGCGTGGTGCTGCTGGGATCGGGGGCGTTGAGCCACAAGTTCAACGAGATCGACTGGGTGCAGAAGAACCCGCGCATCTATCACGAAGAGAACGTCTCCCGCACGGAAAACATCGCCCTGGACAAGGAAGCCATCGCCCTCTTCGAAGAAGGACGTCATGACCTGATCCTGTCGCAATGGGATGCCAAGTTCCGTCCGCTGCCCTGGGAAGGCTTCGGTGGCCATTACCTGCAGCTGGTGGGTGCACTGGGTGCCGAGCAGTGCCGGGCCAAGGGGACGACCTTGTCGGCCTACGAGAACGCGCGCGGCACGGGCAACGTGCATATCTGGTTCGACATCCAGTAAGAACCTTCGACGAGACTGCAGAAAGACGGGTAACGACCATGCAATTTGAATTTCCTATCGAGGGCTTGCCCTCCGTGATGCGCGGTCCGCGCATCGAGCGCCGGCGTGTCCTGGTGGGCGGCAGCGCCTTCTGGGGCCGCATCGTGGAAGGCGGCGAGCATGCCGGCCGGCTGCAACTGGACGATGGCCGCCTGCTGGAGGCTGAGGGGCAGCACTACCTGCCACCGGTCGATCCGAGCAAGATCATCGCCATCCACATCAGCTACAGCTCGCGCAGTGTCGAGACGCGCAACAAGCCGCGTCCGACCGAGACGCCGACCTATTTCACCAAGCCTACCACCTCGCTCAACGGCCACGGTGGCCAGATCCTCAAGCCGGCCGATTGCCAGTACCTGAACTACGAGGGCGAGTACGCGGTGGTGATCTCGCGCACCTGCCGTAATGTCACCCCTGACGAGGCCTGGGACTACATCGAGGGATTCTGCCCGGCACTGGACATGGGCCTGCAGGACTTCCGCGATACCGACCAGGGCAGCATGCTGCGCGTCAAGGGGGCCGACACGCTGTTGCCGATCGGTCCGGGCATCGTGCGCGGCGTCAACCTGTTCGAGCAGACCCTGCGCACCCTGGTCAATGGCCACGTCGTACAGGAAGCGCACATCGGCGAGGAGACGGTATGGGGACCGCACTACGTCATCGCCGACCTGGCGCGCCATATCACGCTGCTGCCGGGCGACGTGATCCTGATGGGCACGCCCTGTCACTCCCGCAGCATCGATGCGGGCGATACCGTGTCCTGCGAGATTACCGGCATCGGCAAGGTCAGCGGCACGGTCGTGGGAATCGCCCAGCCGCGTGCAGCGGCCTTGGGCGTGGGCCACATGCCCACCGATACGCCGGAAGTGCGTCGCGTTGCACTGGGGTTCGACGAGCGTGTGCCGGAGCGCTTCAAGGACAACCTGCAGAAGGCGCGCAAGGAGAAGCACCATGTTTAAGACCTGCATCGTCGGTGCCGGCGCCATCGGTGGCTTCATCGGCACGCGCCTGGCCATGACGGGCCAGACGACGGTCAGCGCGATTGCCATTGGCGAGACGCTGGCGTCGTTGCGCAGCCACGGCTGGCAACTGGAAACGGCTGGCCAGACCATCACGGCGCCCGTCGAGGCCACCGATGACGCTGCTAGCCTGGGCCACCAGGATCTGCTCGTCATTGCCCTGAAGGGGAATGTGCTGCCGCTGGTGGCGCCCAGCCTGGCGCCGCTGATCGGTCCGGATACCGTGGTGATGCCGGCCATGAATGGCGTGCCATGGTGGTTCAATGCCGGTCTGGAAGGCCGGGCCGGCGAGCCGCTGACGGCAGTCGATCCGGGTGGCGTCATCGCCGCGGCCATCCCGGCGGCGCAGGTGCTGGGGTGCGTGGTGCATGCCAGTTGCACCTCGCCCAGAGCGGGCGTGGCGCGCCATGTGATGGGCAATGGCCTCATCGTCGGCGAAGCCTTCGGCGGCGAATCCGCGCGTGCTGCAAAGGTGGTCGGGCTGCTCAAGGCCGCCGGGTTCGACGCCAGCCTGTCGCGCGATATCCGTTACGACGTCTGGTACAAGCTGTGGGGCAACCTGACCATGAATCCGGTCTCGGCCATCACCGGCGCCACCGTCGATCGCATGCTGGCCGATCCGCTGGTGCGCGGCTTCTGCTCGGCGGCCATGCAGGAAGCTGCCCGCATCGGCGAACGCCTGGGCTGCGCGATTAGCCAGGATCCCGAGGAGCGCCACGCCATCACGGCCAAGCTGGGGGCTTTCAAGACTTCGATGTTGCAGGATGCCGAGGGCCATCGTCCACTGGAGATCGACAGCATCGTCGCCGCCGTCCACGAACTGGGCCAGCGCGTCGAGGTGTCCACGCCTAGTATCGCTGCCTTGCTGGGCCTGAGCCGCCTGTTCGGACGCATGCGCGGCTTGTATCCGGAAGACGGGGCGCATTGATGGGCGCGTCCATGTTCAAGAACCATATCGCCGGCCAATGGGTCGATGGCGCCCATGCGGCCGAGAACATCAATCCCTCCGATACGCGTGATGTGATCGGCCTGTATGCGCGTGCCGATGCCAGCCAGGTGCGCCAGGCCATCGAGGCAGCGCATGCCGCGCTGCCCAAAGCCGCGGCCATGCCGGTGCAGCAGCGCGCCGACGCCCTGGAGCAGATCGCGCAGGAAATCCATGCGCGCCGCCTGGAGCTGGCCGACCTGCTGGCACGGGAAGAGGGCAAGACCCTGGGAGAGGCACTGGGCGAGGTGTTGCGCGCGGCACAGTTGTTTCGCTTCTATGCCGGTGAGGTCGTGCGGCAGGCGGGCGAATTGCTGCCCTCGCTGCGACCGGGCATCGCCATCGAAGTCACGCGTGAGCCGGTCGGCGTGGTGGGCGTGATCACGCCGTGGAATTTCCCGATCGCCATTCCCGCCTGGAAGATCGCCCCGGCCCTGGCCTATGGCAATACGGTGGTCTTCAAGCCCGCCGACCTGACACCGGCCTGCGCCTGGGCGCTGGCCGAGATCATCAGCCGCGCCGGCTTTGCCGAGGGCGTCTTCAACCTGGTCATGGGGCGTGGCAGGGAAGTGGGCGATGTACTGGTGAGCGATGCACGGGTAGCCGCCATCACCTTCACCGGCTCCGATACCGTCGGCCGGGGCGTGGCGCGGGCCTGCGTGGAGCGCGCCGGTCCCATGGCCAAGTTCCAGCTGGAGATGGGGGGCAAGAATCCGCTGGTCATCCTGGAGGATGCCGACCTGGAGGTGGCCGTCGAGTGCGCCATCAACGGTGCCTTCTACGCCACCGGCCAGCGCTGCACGGCCTCTTCGCGCATCGTGGTCTGCGACGCCATCCATGACCGCTTCATCGATGCCATGGTGGCACGGATGCAGCAGCTGACCGTGGGCGACGCCCGCGATCCTGCCACCCGCATCGGTCCGGTGGTGGACGAGCGCCAGCTCGCCCGCGACCTGGAATTCATTGCCATTGCGCAGGCCGAAGGAGCGCAGCTGGCCTATGGCGGGCAGCATCGCCGCAGCGTCAATGGCCAGCCGGGGCATTTCCTGGTGCCGGCGCTGTTCACGGGGACCAGCAATGACATGCGTATCAACCGGGAAGAGGTATTCGGTCCGGTGGCCGCAGTGATTCGCGTCAGCGATGCCGAGCACGCCCTGGCGGTCGCCAACGATACCGAGTTCGGCCTGTCGGCGGGTGTGGTGACGACATCGCTGAAGGCTGCCACGCATTTCAAGCGCCATCTGCAGGCCGGCATGGTGATGGTCAATGCCCCCACGGCCGGGGTCGATCCGCACGTTCCCTTTGGCGGACGCAAGGGGTCGAGCTACGGTCCGCGCGAGCAGGGACGTCATGCCGCCGAGTTCTATACCACCCTCAAGACCAGCTATCTGCAGGCGTGATGCCCTGCGCTGTCCAGCAAGGAAACCATGATCTCCAAGTTACCCAGTCATATCGTCATCCGTGAGGTGGGCCTGCGCGACGGCTTGCAAAGCCTGCAGACCATCATGCCCACCGATGCCAAGTGCGCGTGGATACGCGATGCCCACGCCGCCGGCCTGCGCGAGATCGAAGTGGGCTCCTTCGTCCCCCCCAGGCTGCTGCCCCAGATGGCCGATACGGTCGAGGTGGTGGCCTATGCCAAAACGCTCCCCGGCTTGCAGGTGACGGCCCTGGTGCCCAACGTCAAGGGCGCCTTGCGCGCCTTCGAGGCCGGCGTCGATCACATCGTCCTGCCCATTTCGGCCAGCCTCAAGCACAGCCTGGCCAATGTGCGGCGCACCCCGCTGGAGATGATGGACGAGTTGCGCGCCATCCTCGACGAACGCCGCAACGCCGGTGCGACTACACGCGTGGAAGCCGGCATCGGTACCGCCTTCGGCTGCGGATTGCAGGGCGAGGTGGCGCCCGATGAGGTCATCGGCCTGATGGAAACCGCACTGGAAGCCGGTGCCGACTGCGTCAGCCTGGCCGATACCATCGGCTACGCCGACCCGGCACGCGTGCGCAGCCTGTTCGAACGTGCCATCGGCCTGGCCGGTGCGCGCTTCTGGTGTGGCCACTTCCACGATACGCGCGGTCTGGCGCTGGCCAATGTGCTGGCCGCGCTCGAATGCGGCGTGGCGCGCTTTGATGCATCGCTGGCCGGCATCGGTGGCTGTCCCTTTGCGCCCGGCGCCAGCGGCAACGTGGCCACCGAAGACCTGGCCTACATGCTGGCCAGCATGGGCCTGCCTACCGGGATCGATATCGAGGCGCTGTTGCGCTTGCGTGGCGTGGTCGCCAGCCAGTTGCCCGGTGAGAGTCTGCATGGCGTGATCGCCCGCGCCGGACTACCCAGGATCGCGCCTTTTCAGGCAGCGAGCCATTAACCAAGGAAGCTGAATCATGAACCCATCTACGCTGCCGCTGGCCGGCATCCGCGTCATCGAGTTTTCGCACATGGTCATGGGACCGACCTGCGGGATGATCCTGGCCGACCTCGGTGCCGAGGTCATCAAGATCGAACCCGCCGGTGGCGACAAGACGCGCAAGCTGCCCGGTCTGGGCGCCGGTTTCTTCCGCACTTTCAACCGCAACAAGAAGAGCGTGGTACTCGACATCGGTACGCCCGAAGGCCGCGCCTCGGCACTGGCGCTGGTCGACAGCGCCGATGTGCTGATCGAGAATTTCCGTCCCGGCTACATGGAAGCGGCGGGGCTGGGCTATGCCGCCCTGGCCGAGCGTAATCCCGGCCTGATCTACGTATCGCACAAGGGCTTCCTGCCCGGCCCTTACGACCATCGCACCGCGCTGGACGAGGTGGTGCAGATGATGGGCGGACTGGCCTACATGACCGGGCCGCCAGGGCAGCCGCTGCGCGCGGGTTCCTCGGTCAACGACATCATGGGCGGCATGTTCGGTGTCATCGGTGTGCTGGCGGCCTTGCAGGAGCGTCATCGTACCGGCATCGGTCAGGAGATCCAGAGCGCGCTGTTCGAGAACTGCGTGTTCCTCTCGGCCCAGCACATGCAGCAATACGCCATGAGCGGCGAGCCACCGCCGCCATTCCCGGCACGTGTATCGGCCTGGAGCGTGTACGACGTCTTCCCGCTGGCGGGCGACCAGCAGCTCTTCATTGCCGCCGTCAGCGACAAGCAATGGCTGAGCCTGTGCGACGTGCTGGGGGCCTCCGAACTGGCCGCCGACGAATCGCTGCGCACCAATCAGCAGCGCGTGGCGCAGCGTCCGCGCCTGTTGCAGGCGCTGCGCGTCATCCTGGCCAACTTCGATATCGATACGCTGTCGGGCCTGCTGGAAAAGGCCGGGCTGCCCTATGCCCCCATCAACCGTCCCGACCAGTTGTTCGATGACCCGCATCTGCTGGGCAGCGGTGGCCTGGTGCCGATGCAGACCGATAGCGGCGAACAGACCCAGGTGCCGCTGCTGCCGCTGTTGATGGGCGGTCGCCGGCTGGGCGTGCAACGCCCCTTGCCGCGTGTCGGGGAGCATAGCGAAGAGGTGCTGTCCTCACTCATATCGCACTGACAGCAAGCCGCAACGGCCCTGGCGGGCCGTGACGAGAACAAGAAGAAACCAATAGCGCGCCGCTGGCGGCGCGCACAAGAACCGCCTCACCACATCGGAGACTTTTTCATGCAAAACGCCATTCCAAAACAGAGTGCGACCCAGACGGCCGCCGTCGATGAAGATACCTGGCCGCTGTATTCGCGCATCGCCTGGCGCCTCATTCCCATCATCTTCGTGGTCCAGATCTTCGGTTACCTGGATCGTGCCAATGTCGGCTTCGCCAAGCTGCAGATGCAGCACGACCTGTCGCTGAGCAATGCCGCCTATGGCCTGGGGGCTGGCATTTTCTTCGTGGGCTATTTCCTCTTCGAAATTCCCAGCAACCTGCTGTTGCAGCGCATGGGGGCCAAGCTGCTGTTTGCCCGCATCCTGCTGGTGTGGGGGCTGGCCACGGTGCTCATGGCCTTCGTCAAGGACGAGACCCAGTTCTACATCCTGCGCTTCGTCATCGGCGTGGCCGAGGCCGGTTTTGCGCCGGGTACCCAGTTGTACCTGTCGCAGTGGTTCCCGGCGAAATACCGTGGCCGCATCAATAGCGCCTTCCTGATCTCGCTGCCGGTCGGGCTGGCCCTGGGTGGTCCCATCGCCGGCCTGGTCATGGGCAATCTGCACAATGTCGCCGGCCATGCGGGCTGGCAATGGCTCTTCATCATCGAAGGGGCGATCAGCGTGGCCCTGGTGCCGTGGCTGCTGATGTCGCTGCCCAACAAGCTGGCCGATGCCAGCTGGCTGGCGACTGACGAGAAGCGCATCGTCGCCGATGACGTCGCGCAACTGGCGCGCCAGGCCGACACGCACGACTGGCGGGCGACCTTCTCACCGATCATCGTGCTGTTGACGCTGGTGTATTTCCTGACGCTGGCCGGCAACTACGGGGTGGGCTTCTGGCTGCCGCAGATCATCCGCAATTCGGGTATCGAGAGTACGGTCAGTATCGGCTTCCTGTCCTCGATTCCCTACCTCTTCACGATCATTGCCATGCCCTATATCGGCAAGATGTCGGACCGGGCGCGTGACCGTTCGCACTATCTGGTGCTGTGCGCCTTGCTGTCCTGCGTCGGCCTGGTCATCACGGCACTCTGGCTCAAGCAGACCGCCATCGGCCTGTTCGGCATGACGCTGGTGGCAACGGGCGTGCTCAGTTCGATTCCGGTGTTCTGGGCGCTGGTGGCGCGCCGCCTGTCGGGTTCGGCGGCCATCGTCGGCTTTGCGTTCATCAACTCGATCGGCAACCTGGCCGGCTTCGCCAGTCCCTATGGCATCGGCCTCATCACCGACAAGACAGGTACCCAGGTGGCTGGCCTGTACGCGCTGGCGGCGATGTCCTTCTTCGCGGCCTGCCTGTTGCTGTTCTTCGTGCGCGAACGCAAACAATGACAGGAGAGAACGACATGATTGCCATCACTGGTGCAACCGGACAACTGGGCCGGGAAGTGCTGACCCACCTGGCGCGCCTGAAACCGGCGCAGACCCGCATCATCGCCTGCACTCGCCATCCTGCCAGCGCGCAGTTTTCGCCGGGACTGGTGGATGTGGTGCGGCGCGCCGACTTTGCCGATGCCGCCTCGCTGGCGGCGGCGTTTGCCGGCATCGACACTCTGCTGATGATCTCGGTCGAGGGCGAGGACAACGAGCGCATCCGCCTGCACCAGCAGGCCGTGGAAGCGGCACGCTCGGCCGGCGTCGGGCGCATTGTCTATACCAGCTTCTTCGATGTGGATCCGGTCTCGCCCAGCGAGGTGGCGCGCGTGCATCGCACTACCGAGCAGTGCATCGCCGCCTCAGGCGTGGCCTGGACGATGCTGCGCAACGGACCCTATATCGACAACATCGCCCTGCGCATTGCCGAGGCCTCGCAGGGGGATGGCATCTTCCGCATGGCTTCCGGCCAGGCACGCCTGCCTTTCATCGCCCGCAGCGACCTGGCCGAGGCGGCGGCCCATGCACTGGTCGATGCCGCGCCCGGCAATCGTTTCTATCGGCTCAGTGGTGTGGAATTGCTGGACTATGCACAATTGACTGCGCTGATCGGGCAGGTGATCGGCCAGCCCTTGTCCTACCAGGCTATCGAGGATGCGGAGTTTGCCGTGCAGCTGGAGCAGGAAGGATTGTCGCAGTCGCTGGTGCAGCGGCGCCTGGCGTATTCGCGTGCCATGCGCGGCGGCTTCATGACCGCGCTGACCGACGACTTCCAGCGCCTGGTGGGACGGTCACCGCAGGCCATGGCAGACGTGCTGCGGCAGATGCGTCTGCTGTCCTGAGCTTGCCCGTCGAGGTCTTGAGGGGGAGGGGAGGCAAAGCGGCCGCATCAGTGCGGCCGCTTGGTTTTTGTGCGGGAGGATTACTTGACTTCGACCAGGGTGCCGCGACGACGCGAGGACTTGCCATCCGGCAGGAAGATGTTGGTGTAGGCCACGCCATTGCGGAAGTCATCGACGTGCACCACATACTGGCCCGGACGGCGCGACCAGTAGATCATGTAGACGTCATTGCCGATGGGCGTGACATTGATGTCGACGGTGGCGCTGTTCTTGCCATCCGGGGAGGTGAAGACCATCTGGCGCGCGGACTTGAAGTCCAGGCGGAATTGCTGGTCGCCGAAGTCGACGTTGTAGGACTTGCCCGTGGGCGAGAACTCGGCATCGGCGGCCTGGGGGACGGCATGTGGATCGGTGGCCTGGGCATGCACAGTAAGCGAGGCGAGGCTCAGGGCGCTGGCGGCAATCAGCAGAATTTTCTTCATCAAGATCATGGGGGTATCTAAAGGCTATCGAAAGGAATATAAGAGAAAGCAAATTGGATTTATACGCGGCCGGCGCGGTTGGCGAAAGAAGGCACCTTCAGGAAACCAGGTATCGTCGGGGATACCACCCTCATCATGAGCACACCACTTTACGAGTACGACATCTATGACAGCCGCTGCCCCACGCGGGATCTGCTGGCGCGCCTGGCCGACAAATGGGTGCTGCTGGTGCTGGACAGGCTGGACAACGGGCCGACCAGGTTCAATACCTTGCGGCGGGACATCATGGGCATCACCCAGAAGATGCTGACGCAGACCCTGAGGAAGCTGGAGCGCGATGGCCTGGTGGAGCGTACGGTATTCGAGGGCAAGCCGGTGACGGTGGAGTACAAGCTTACACCGCTAGCCACCACCCTGATCGAGACGGTGACCGTGCTGGCGCATTGGGCGGAGTCGAATATGGATGCGGTGGCGGCGGCGCAGGAGGCGTTTGATCGGGGGGGGAGGGGGGCTTAGTGGGGGTGGAGCCTGGGTGTCACAAAAAACGAAATGGCCCCATCGGGGCCAATCTTCTTGTTTGGTTGATGTGGCGGGAATCTCCCGGGATTGCGCTTGCAAGCGCAATCCGCTCGCCGGGCGCGACGCATGCGTCGCGAAACCCCCGGCTCGCCCCGCGTCCGTACCGGACGCGGGATCGATTTCGAGGCGTCAAAAAACAAAAGGAAATGGCCCCGAGTGGGGCCATTTCCTTTTGTTTGGTGGAAGCGGCGGGAATCGAACCCGCGTCCGCAAGCACTCTACAGACAGTTCTACATACTTAGTGCTGTCATTTGATTTAACCCGGCCGACGCGGACGCACACGCTGCGGATAGGCTAGTCACCTTTGATTTAACCTCGGTCCAAGTGACCCGTTCCAAGGCGATTCTCTGTAAATGACTCCACCGCTGTTGCCAGCCCACCCCAGAGACGAGATGGTGTGGAGCTAACCGCGATTAAGCGGCCAGTGCGTACGAGTTATCGTTAGCAGTTATTTACGTTCTGACTGTATTTACGAGGTGATCAGTCCTCGGTATGCCCTGCTCTGCTTCGCAACCCACGTCGAAACCAAGTCGCCCCCAGAAAAGAGTGGTCCAGTATAACACCAAAGCGGCTATGCGTTGCGTTTGCTCGCCAGCCCCCCGGTCTGTACGCCCTCAAGGCGTCTGCATGTCCATCACTGCGTCGCGCTTGTCCAGCAAGTGCTGGCGCAGGACGGCGGCCAGGGCCTTGCCGTCGCGTGCTTCCAGCGCCTTGACCATCTCGTCGTGGTCGTGCGCGGCGCTGTCCCATTTCTCGGGCTTGAAGTTGGACTTGAAGCGCAGGGCTTGCAGGCGCCGGTTCATGCTCAGGTAGGTCTCGTGCAGTACCGAGTTGCGCGCGGCCAGGTTGATCCGGTCGTGGATCTCCTGGTTGCGGCTGTAGTAGCCGGGCAGGTCGCCTTGTGCCTTGCAGGCCAGCATGGCGTAGTGCAGCGCCTTGATCTCGGCGACCTCGACCGCCGTGACGCGCTGGCAGGCCAGCTCGCCAGCCAGGGCTTCCAGCCCGCTCATGAACTCGAAAGTCTCGCGGATCTCGGTCTCGCTCATCTTGTACACCGAGGCGCCGCGATTGGGCGAGATCTCGATCAGGCCTTCCACCGCCAGTACCTTCAGCGCCTCCCGTAGCGGGGTGCGCGAAATCCCCATGGTTTCGCAGAGTTCGCGTTCGTTCAGTTTGGTCCCGGGGGGCAATACCGCTTCAACAATCAGGTTGCGCAGGTGCTCGACCACCGTGTCATGCAGTCGCTGGCGCTCCAGCCGGGGTACCGCCGGGGTCGGCATGGCTGGGGTGGTATGGTGTTCAGTTGCTGAATTTTGCATTCAAAATCCTTTTTGGACATCTTTCGCCATCATTTTACCACTTCGCGCAGCATGGATAAGCAAGTCCTTTGCTCTCTGAGGATGCAAGTTTTTAACGCGATATTTAATGATATTTGCCGTATTTAGCGGGTTTATTACGTATTCCATACGGGCAGTACCGGCTGTGGAAAACAAATAGTCCTTTACGCAGCCTGCCTCCGACTGATAAATTAATTTTGCATTCAAAATACAAAACCTTAATTCAGCCTTTCATGGAGGAGTCAATGCTTACACTGGATTTTCACCCTGCCGGTCGTCATTTCCTGCAAATCCCGGGCCCCAGCCCGGTTCCCGACCGCATCCTGCGGGCGATGAGTTATCCCACCATCGACCATCGCGGCCCTGAATTCGGGGCTCTGGGCTTGCAGGTGCTGGCCGGGATCAAGAAGATTTTCAAGACCGAGCAGCCGGTCATCATCTATCCCGCCTCCGGCACCGGTGCCTGGGAGGCGGCGCTGACCAATACCCTGAGCCCGGGGGATACGGTCCTGATGTACGAGACCGGTCACTTCGCCACCCTGTGGAAAAAGATGGCCGAGGCGCTGGGCTTGAAGCCCGAGTTCCTTGGCCTGCCCGGTATCGAGGGCTGGCGTCGTGGCGTGCAGGCCGATCTGATCGAGGCGCGCTTGCGCCGGGACACTGGCCACCAGATCAAGGCGGTCTGTGTTGTCCACAACGAGACCTCCACCGGGGTGACCTCCAATATCGCCGCCGTGCGCCGCGCCATCGATGCGGCCGGCCATCCGGCGCTACTGCTGGTCGATACCATTTCCGGCCTGGCCTCGGCGGACTACCGGCATGACGAGTGGGGCGTGGATGTCACCGTCTCGGGTTCGCAGAAGGGCCTGATGCTGCCGCCGGGCATCAGCTTCAATGCCGTCTCGAAGAAGGCGGTCGAGGCCAGCAAGAGTGCGCGCCTGCCCAAGGCCTTCTGGGGCTGGACCGAGATCATCGAGATGAACGCCACCGGCTACTGGCCCTACACGCCCAATACCAACCTGCTCTATGGCTTGCATGAAGCGCTGGAGATGATCCTGGGCGAAGGCCTGGAGAACACCTTCGCGCGTCACGAGCGCCTGGCGCAGGCCTGCCGCACGGCCGTCAAGGCCTGGGGCCTGGAGATCCAGTGCGCCGATCCGGCCGTCTATTCGCCGGTGCTGACCGGGGTCATGACGCCGGAGAGCTTCGATGCCGATGCCATCCGCAAGACCATCTACGAGAACTTCGACATGTCGCTGGGGACCGGCCTGGGCAAGATGAAAGGGAAGATGTTCCGCATCGGCCACCTGGGCGAGGCCAACGACCTGAGCCTGATGGCGACCCTGAGCGGTTGCGAGATGGGCTTGCAACTGGCCGGCGTGAAGCTGGCTGGCAGCGGTGTGCAGGCCGCCATGGAGGTGCTGGTCAGCCAGAAGAAGAAACCCAGCCTGAAGGTGGCGTAAGCGCCATCGGCGGCCAAGCAGATGCAGTGACAACGGAGGAAATCGGCGCCGGCCCGGGGCATGCCCCCGGGCCGGCAACCACACCATGATTCAGGCCGGCCATCGTCCCGGAGAGGACAGCCGCCAGGCTCCCTGGCGGACCGGCTCATACAGGAGACAACAATGAAGTTTCTGCGCATGCGGGCGACCACGGTCGTTCTGTTGATGCTATGCCTGATGTATTTCATCACCTATCTGGATCGCGTCAACGTCAGTACCGCGGCCTCCGGCTTCGGCAAGGAATTCAATCTCAACAAGACCGAGATCGGCCTGGTCTTTTCGGCGTTTGCCTATCCCTACCTGGTGTTCCAGATCATCGGCGGCTGGGTGAGCGACAAGTTCGGTGCGCGCCGCACGCTGATCTGGTGTGGCGTCCTGTGGGCGGTGGCGACCATCCTGACCGGCTTTGCGGGTGGCCTGGTGTCGCTGCTGCTGGCCCGGCTGCTGCTGGGGCTGGGGGAGGGCGCTACCTTCCCGGCGGCGACCACGGCCATGTCGCGCTGGGTCTCCAAGGACAGTCGCGGGTTTGCCCAGGGCATCACCCATGCCTTCTCGCGGGTGGGCAATGCAGTCGCGCCGGCTGCCGTGGTGTACATCATGGCCGCGCATGGCTGGCGCGAATCCTTCTACATCTTCGGGGCAATGAGCCTGGTCTGGGTGGTGTTGTGGGCGCTGGTGTTTACGGAAGATCCGGCACGCCATCCGCGGATTACGCCGACCGAACTGGAGGCCTTGCCGCCGGCCAGGAAGAAGAATGCCAGCGTCCCCTGGGGCCCGCTGTTTCGTCGGATGCTGCCGGTGACCGTGGTGTACTTCTGCTACGGCTGGACGCTCTGGCTGTTCCTGTCCTGGATCCCGCAGTATTTTTTGCACAGCTATGACCTCGATATCAAGAAGTCGGCCCTGTTTGCCTCCAGCGTGTTCTTTGCCGGGGTGCTGGGCGACACGCTCGGTGGCATCGTCAGCGACCGCATCCTGAAGAACTCCGGCAATCTCAAGAAGGCGCGCAGCTACATGGTGTCGGTGTGCATGCTGTTGACGCTGCTCTCGCTGCTGCCCCTGATGTTCACCCACGACCTCACGGTATCGGTGATCTGCCTGGGCGCCGGATTCTTCTTCGCGGAAATGACCATCGGTCCGATGTGGGCCATCCCGATGGATATCGCACCGGAATTCTCGGGCACCGCCAGCGGCATGATGAATAGCGGTTCGGCGCTGGCCGCGATCATCTCGCCGGTGCTCTCGGGCTATCTGATCGACCGTACCGGGAACTGGGAGTTGCCCTTCATGGGCAGCATGATCCTGATGGGTCTGGGGGTGTTCCTGGCCTTCCGCATGCAGCCCGACAGCAAGTTCCAGCAGGCCCGCACGCCGGCCGAGGATGCCGCGGTCAAGGCGCGCGCCTGAGCTTCACTATCCGAAGAACCCTCCACCGAACCACGAGAACCCGATCATGACGACCCTGTTGACCGCCCCCGAAGAACTGGGGGCACTGCTTGGCCAGGCCCATGCCAGGAAGAACCTGCAAGCGATTGTGCCGCTGGCCCTGGAGCCGGCCAGCCAGGAAGAAGCCTACCTGGCCCAGCGCGCTTTCCTGGCGCACAGCCGCGCCCGCATCGGCGGCTGGAAGGTGGGCGCCAAATCGCCCGACGGCCCCATCCAGGGGGCGCCGCTGCCCCTGGCCGGACTGCATCCCACCACCACCCTGTTGCGCCGGGAGCAGTTCGGCATCCTCGGCGTGGAGCTGGAGATCATGTTCCGCTTCGGGCGTGATTTCCTGCCCGGGGAGGCGCTACCTTCCGAGCGGGAGGTCTTGAAGAGCATCGCCGGCGTGGCGACCTCCATCGAGATCGTCTCCAGCCGCCTGGCCGGCTGGCCCGAGGTGCCCAAGCTGAACCAGCTGGCCGACCTGCAGAACCACGGCGCGCTGATCACCAGCGACTTCGTGGATTACGACGAAGGCTTCGACTTCCGTCGTCCGCATACCCACCTGACCTTCAAGGGCGATGACATCTTCAAGGGGCCGGGCGTGAATCCGGCGGGCGATCCGCGTCGCCTGCTGCATTGGGTGGTGCGGCATTGTCACGAGCAGGGCATCGCCTTGCCGCGTGGCACGGTGATCACTACCGGTTCCTACACCGGCATGTACTTCCCCCAGGAGAAGGGCATGTTCATCGGCCAGATCGCGGACTTGCCGCCCATCGAACTCGAGATCATCTGACGATCCCCGGATCCAACCTCAAGCACAGGAAGCTCCATGCAGATCAAGCCCATCCATCTGCTGCCACCGGGGACGCGCCAGCTCCCCGGCGCCACGCCCTTCGAAAACCAGCTGCGCCGCGAACTGCGCGGCGAGGTCCTGTTCGGTCGCGCCGACCGGGGCCGCTATGCCACCGATGCCTCGATCTACCAGATCATGCCGCTGGGTGTGGTGGTGCCGCGCGACCAGGATGACCTGGCGCTGGCACTGGCCATTGCGCGCCATCATGACATGCCGGTGCTGGCGCGCGGCGCCGGGACCAGCCAGTGCGGCCAGACCGTGGGCGAGGCATTGGTCATCGATAACAGCAAGTATCTCAACCAGGTCATCGAGTTCGACGCGCAGGCGCGCAGCATCGTGGTCGAGCCGGGCATGGTGCTGGATCACCTCAATGCCTGGCTCAAGCCGCATGGCCTGTGGTTCCCGGTGGATGTGTCGACCGCGGCCCAATGCACCATCGGCGGCATGACCGGTAACAACTCCTGCGGCTCGCGCTCCATCGAGTACGGCAACATGGTGCACAACGTGCTGGGCATCGATGCCGTGCTGGCCGATGGCAGCAGCGGCTATTTCACGCGATTGCCGGAGATGTCCGGGCAGGGCCGCATCGGCGAGATCGTCGAGGGTGTACGACGCATCGCCAGCCGCGAACGCGCCGAGATCGTCGAGCGTGTTCCCAAGGTGTTGCGGCGTGTGGCTGGCTACAACATCGATCTCTTCGATTGCCAGAACCCGCGCGCCTATACCGATGACGGCGTGGCCAACCTGGCGCACCTGCTGGTCGGCTCCGAGGGGACGCTGGCCTACAGCCGCCGCATCCGCCTGGCGCTGCAGCCGCTGCCGGCCCACAAGACGCTGGGCGTGGTCAATTTCCCCAGCTTCTACGATGCCATGGACATGACCCAGCACATCGTCAAGCTGGGACCGACGGCGGTGGAACTGGTCGATAGCACCATGATCGGGCTGTCCATGGGCAATCCAGCCTTCCGTCCGGTGATCGCCAAGGCGCTGGTGGGACAGCCTGCGGCGATCCTGCTGGTGGAGTTCTCCGGTGAGAGTCGTGATGAGCAGATCTCCAGGCTCAGGCAACTGGTCGAGCTGATGGCCGACCTGGGCTTGCCCGGTTCGGTGGTGGAGATGCCCGGGGCGGCCGAGCAGAAGGCGCTCTGGGATGTGCGCAAGGCCGGCCTGAACATCATGATGAGCATGAAGGGCGATGGCAAGCCGGTCTCCTTCATCGAGGATTGCGCGGTGCCACTGGAGCACCTGGCCGAGTACACCAGCCAGTTGACCGAGGTTTTCCACAAGTACGGTACCGAAGGCACCTGGTATGCGCACGCCAGCGTGGGTACGCTGCATGTGCGGCCCATCCTGGACATGCGCCGGGGCGGCGCGGCCGACATGCGCGAGATCGCCGATGCCGCCGCCGCGCTGGTGCGCAAGTACAAGGGCGCCTATTCGGGCGAGCACGGCGATGGCCTGTGCCGGGGCGAATGGGTGGCCTGGCAGTATGGTCCCAGGATCAATGCGGCCTTCGGTGAGATCAAGCAATTGTTCGATCCCGATAATCGCTTCAATCCGGACAAGATCGTGCGTCCCCCGAAGATGGATGACGAGCGTAACTTCCGCTTTCCCGCCACCTATCGCGAGCAGCCCTACACGCCGCGGCTGGACTGGAGTGCCTGGAACGTGGTGCGCGATCCGCTGACCGGCGAGGAAGGGCCGCCCGGCAGCGGTGGCGACCAGACCGGCGGCCTGGCCAAGCTGGTCGAGATGTGCAACAACAACGGTCATTGCCGCAAGTTCGACGCCGGCACCATGTGCCCCAGCTATCGCATCACCCGGGATGAGAAGCACGTCACCCGGGGGCGCGCCAATACGCTGCGCCTGGCGATCTCGGGCCAGCTGGGCAGTGCCGGGCTGGCCAGTCCCGAGGTGAAGGAGGTGCTGGACCTGTGCGTGTCCTGCAAGGGCTGCAAGCGCGATTGCCCCACCGGGGTGGACATGGCCAAGGTCAAGATCGAGGCGCGCGCGGCCTGGACCGCACAACACGGCGTGGGCCTGCGCGAGCGCCTCATCGCCGGCTTGCCGGCCTATGCGCCGCTGGCCGGTCGTGTGGGTGGCCTGCTGGCACTGGCCGAACGCATTCCCTTGTTGTCGGGATGGGCCAAGGGCCGGCTGGGGCTGGCGCCGCAGCGCTCGCTGCCACGCCTGCTTCCCTCCTTCCTGGCGGGTGTGCGCCGGCATGAGGGCAGGGCCGACAACGACCAGGACACAAGGGAAGTGCTGCTCTTCGTCGATACCTTCAACAACCACATGGAGCCGGACAATGCGCGCGCCGCCCAGCGGGTGCTGGAGGCGGCTGGTTACCGGGTGCATTTCAATACGCGTGCGGGAGAGCGTCCGCTGTGCTGTGGCCGCACCTACCTGGCCGCCGGCATGGTGGAAGAGGCCAAGGCCGAGGCGCGACGCACTCTCGATACGCTGCTGCCCTTCGTGGCGCGCGGTGTGCCCATCGTCGGCCTGGAGCCTTCCTGCCTGCTGTCGCTGCGTGATGAGTTCCTGGACTACGGCTATGGCGAGGAGGCCAGGCAACTGGCTGCCGCGTCCTTCCTGTTCGAAGAGTTCCTGCATGCCGAGCAGCAGGCCGGGCGGTTCAAGCTCGATCTGAAACCGCTGCCGTCGGGCAAGCTGCTGGTCCATGGGCATTGCCACCAGAAGGCCTTCGATGCCTTCAAGCCGGTGCCGGCGGTGCTGAAGTGGATCCCGGGAGCCGAGGTCGAGGTGGTGGAGTCTTCATGCTGCGGCATGGCAGGCAGTTTCGGCTACGAGGCCGAGCACTTCGAGGCCTCGATGGCGATGGCCGAACTGTCGCTCTTGCCAGCGGTGCGCAAGGCCGGCGAGGATGCCGTGGTGGTGGCCGACGGCACCAGCTGCCGGCACCAGATCCACGACGGCGCCCAGCGCACGGCCATGCATGTGGCCCGTGTGCTGGCGGCGGCACTCGACGGCACCGCAGTGCGCTAGCCGGTCTCCGCTTACTGGATGGTCAGGTCCACCCGCGCCTTGGGCTCCTTGGCATCGATACCGGTGCCGTCGAGCTTGGGCGCGATCAGGAAGATGCGGGCCGGTTCGATGATGCTTTGTTCCTGCAGGTAGTTGCGCACCTGGTCGGCCCGGCGCTGGGCCAGGTTACGCAGGTCGTCCTGGGTCACCTGGGTGTGTTCGATGATGAGCTTCTCCATGTCGGCCGCCGGGATGGACTTGGTCAGGCCGATGGCGTTGCGCGGCTTGTCGAACTTGCTGTCCTTGTAGACCCGCTCCAGGTACTTGGCGCGTTCGGCATCGTTCAGGCGGATGGGGCCGGAGGGTTGGCCTTCCCTGGCGATCAGGTCGGCGCGCTTGAGGGCGCGCATCTGGCGCTCCAGGGCTTCCTGGCGCAGGCCCTGGTCATCCACCTGGGGATCGACGCGGCCGGTGATGTCGAGCTTGATGCCCGGGCGCTCGTGCAGCACATAGCCCAGCGCATCGAGTTTCTTGCGCACCGCGTCGTCGACCTCGGCCGAGCCGGGCGCGAATTCGATGTAGCGCAATTCGCCGATATTTTCGTCACTGCGGAACATCGAGCCGATCAGCGCAAAGGGCGAGGTCACCGCTTTCACGATCAGGTTCACAAAAACCCGCACGATGATGCCGCCCACCGAGAACTGCGGGTCTGACAGCGAGCCGGAAATCGGCAGGTTCAGGTTGATGTTGCCGTTCCTGTCCTTGAGCAGCGAGACCGCCAGCATCACCGGCAGGTTGGTGGCGCTGGGGCTGTCGACGCGTTCGCCGAAGGTCAGCTGTTCGATGCGCAGGTCGTTCTGGGCCACCAGCTTGTCGTTCTCGATCTTGTATTGCACGTCCATGGACAGCTTGCCCTTGGTGATCGGGTAGCCGGCGTACTTGGCCGAATACGGCGTCAGGCGCGGCAGCTGCACGCCGTTGGCGCTGGCCTTCAGGTCCAGGTACATGGGCTTGAAGAGGGGATTGAGGGCACCCGAGATCTGCAGCGGGGCATCGTTGTCGATCTTGCCGCTGATGTTGATCGGGGCCGGCTGCGGCTTCTCCGAGGAGATCTCGCCGATCGAGCCGGACAGGCCGGTCATGTTGGCCGTGTAGTTGGGTTTGACGAAATTGTCGGTGTAGTTGATGTTGCCGCCATTGATGACCACCTTGCCCACGCGCACGATGGGCGCATTGGCCGGCGCGACTGGCGCCGTGACCGGGGCGGTGGAGGTGGTCTTGCGGGAGTCGCCGGTGTTGCCCTTGTCCTCTTTCTTGGTGTCATCCGTGATCGAGCCTTGCGCGCCAGCGTCGGCCACCAGGATGTCTTGCAGGTTCAGGCGCCCCTTGTCGGAGAGGATGGCGCGGGCGTAGAAGTTGTTCAGCGCCACCTTTTCCAGCGACACCTGGGGACGGCCGCCGATCCTGGCCTGGATGCCGGAGATGTCCAGCGTACGCCAGCGCAGGAAATCGGTGGCCGTCACCTTGTCCTGCATGCGCAGGTTGTTGAGGGCGGCATTGCCCTTGTAATCGAGTGCGAACTTCTGCTGCCCCAGCGGTGGTGTCACGGCCAGCTTGCCCTTGGCGCTAAGCAGGCCGCTGCTGATGGTGACATTGAGCACATTGGCGAAGTAGCCCTGGAAGGGGGCGATCGGCAGGTCCCTGGCGTCCAGTTCGAGATCGACGTTCTTCAGATGGGGGGCGACCTGGCCGCTGACATCGAACTTGCCGGTCTTGTCGAAGCGGACTTGCAGGTTCAGGCGTATGGCCTGCTCCAGCGTGTCGGTGACGTTCTGGGCGCGCAGCGAGATCGCTTGCACGCTGATGGGGGCGGCAGCTTTGGCGTCCTTGGGCGTGAGCTGGAGATTGGCCAGTTCCACGGTGCTGTCGTCGATCTTGAGATGACCATCGCTGAACTGCAGCGTGGCGTTGCCGGAGAGCTTGCCGGCCACGTTGTCGACGGGGGCGCTGTGGAGGTAGTTGCGGTAGCCGGCCAGGTCGATGCCGGCCAGCGTCAGCTTGCCGCTCGCGGCAGGCTTGAGGGGCGCGATCTCGCCGTCGAAGCCGAGCTTGCCGTGGCTGTTCTCCAGCATCGACAGCTTCAGCTGGGCGGGCTTGGCATCGGCTGCCGTGGAGAGTTGCGCGGCGCTGATCTCGATCTGCGACAGCTGCACGGTTTGCGCCGGTACGGCATTGGCTTCGTCACGCCAGTTGATCTCGCCGCCGTGCACATTCAATTGCTGCAGCACGATGGTGGCCGGTGTCTGTGCTTGTACAGGGGCTGCTGCTGCCGTAGCGGCGGGAGCCGGGGAGGTGGTCTTTGCCTTGGCGCCGGTAGCAGCCTTGTTGCCAGACAGGGCGCGCAGCCAGTTGATCTCGCCGCGCGCATTCATGGCGGCCCAGACCTGTGGCTGATCCAGCGTGACCTGGCTGATCTCGCCGCTGGCGGCCAGCACATCGAATTGCTGCAGCTGCACCTTGAGCTGCTTGAGCTTGAGCAGGGGCGCCTGGCTCTTGTCCTGCACGGAGAGCTCATCGAGCGTGATATCGCCGCTCAAGGCCACCTTGGGTTTGTCGTCCTTGCGCACGAAACCCAGGTCCAGCCTGGTCGATAGCGTGGCACTGCGCAGCGCCACCGGCAACTCGACCGGCACGAAGGGCAGGTAGCTGACCAGATCCAGCTTGTCGATATCGATGGCGAAGGCCGATTCCTGCGATGCCGCGAAGGGTTTGCTGCGGCCCTTCAGGTGCAGCGGCGTGCCATTGATGACGGCCGACAGTTGCGGCTGTACGAAGCTGTCGATATTGCCGGGCAGGTTGGAGATGAAGGGTAGGCCAAGCTGCAGCGCGGCGATCTCGATGGTCTTGCCGGTGACCTTGTCCTCGAAACGCAGGTCGCCATCCTGCAATTGCACATTGGCCAGCGAGAAGCGCGACTCACCCTCGCTCTTGGGCAGGGCGGCGATGCGTTCCAGGATGTCGGAGAAGTTGTAGTGGCCGATGCCCTGTGCATCGATGCGCACCACGTGCAGTTGCGGCGTGGTCAGCTTGATCTCGTCGACCACCGGCGCCAGGCGCAGCAGTGACATCGAGGAGGCGTTGACCAGCAGCGACTTGGCGCCGAAGAAGGGGGTCTTGCCATCGGCCTCGAAGAGCGTGATATCGGAGGCCGTGAGTGCCAGTCGGAAGGGATTGAAGGCCAGCGCACCGATCTCAAGGCGGCGGCCGATCTTTTCCTGGGTCTGCTCGATGGCGATCTTCCTGACCAGGTAGGGCAGGGCCTGCCAGCTGATGGCGGCCAGCGCCAGCAGGGTCGCCACGGTCCATGCCAGCCATGTCAGGGGGCGGCGCAGGCGCTGCCATCCCGGTTGCTTGATCAGAGCGCTGAGGGCTGTCTTGGTCATGAGGATTTCCCTTGTCGAGGCCGTCCTGCGCCGGCGTCGGTGCAGGACGCGGGCGGGCGGCGCATATTGTGCTTGTTCTGGTGTCGCGTCGGCCCGTGCGCACACGAGCCGGCATGCCTTCACATTCTAATGCGAGGGCATGCTGCTGTACTAGGAGGAGAAAGTGGCGCCCAAGTTTCAGCGCCGTGGAGGATGATGGCGCTCAGGCCAGCAGGTCGAGGATGTGCAGCGGGTGGTGCAGCAGGGCGTCGGCATCCCAGCCGGCCGGCTCGGTATGGCCGCAATAGCCCCAGGCAGCGGCGACGGTGGGCATGCCGGCGGCGCGGCCGGCCTGGATGTCGCGCAGGTCGTCGCCGACATACCAGCAGTCGGGCGCGGCCAGTTGCAGGCGCTGCGCGGCTTCCAGCAGGGGCGCGGGATGCGGCTTGGGATGCGGTGTGGTGTCACCCGAGACGATGCAGCCGGCATGGCCCAGGCCGATCTGCGGCGCCAGGACGTCGGTGAAGCGGGCCGCCTTGTTGGTGACGATGCCCCAGGCGATGCCGCGCGATTGCAGCTGCGCCAGCAACTCGGGAACACCCTCGAAGAGCCGGCTGTGGGCGGTCATGTTGGCCTGGTAGCGATCCAGGAAGCGCACGCGCAGCGCCTCGTATTGCTCGTCACCGGGATGGATGCCCAGTGCCGCGCCGATCAGCCCGCGCGCACCGGCCGAGGCGACCGGACGCAGGATCTCGTAGGGCGCGTCATCCAGCCCGCGCTCCTGGCGCAGGAAATTGGCGGCGGCAGCCAGGTCGGGGGCGGTGTCGGCGAGCGTGCCGTCGAGGTCGAACAGGATCGCGCGCGGTGGGCGTAGTGGCATGGTGGTCGTGTCTGGAGTGGAGGACGTCGCAGCCAGGCGGGCTGCGACGGTGGAGAGGCTGCGGGGCTGCGGTAATCAGGCCAGCTTGCTACAGGCGACCAGGTAGTTGACGCTGGTATCGTCGTTGAGCGAGTAGATCTGGGTCAGCGGGTTGTAGCCCATACCCTTGAAGCCATCGATCTGCAGGTCGGCCTCGCGCGTGTAGCGGGCCAGCTCGGCCGGGGTGATGAACTTGGCGTAGTCGTGCGTGCCCTTGGGCAGCAGGCGCAGCACGTACTCGGCGCCGATGATGGCCATCAGGTAGGACTTGGCGTTGCGGTTCAGGGTCGAGAAGAACAGCTTGCCACCCGGCTTGGCCAGGGTGGCCGCAGCGCGCACGATGGCGGCCGGGTCGGGGACGTGCTCCAGCATTTCCATGCAGGTGACCACGTCATACTGGCCGGCTTCGCGGGCGGCCATGTCTTCGGCGGCGATCTTTTCGTAGCGCACCTGCACGCCCGACTCCATGCTGTGCAGGTCGGCCACCTTCAGGGCCTTGTCGGATAGGTCGATGCCGGTGACGTTGGCGCCCTTGACGGCCATCGATTCAGCCAGGATGCCACCACCGCAACCGATGTCGATGACCTTCTTGCCGGCCAGCGGGGCTCGGGCATTGATCCACTCCAGGCGCAGCGGATTGATTTCATGCAGGGGACGGAATTCGGAACCCGGATCCCACCAGCGGTGGGCCAGTTCACTGAATTTCTGGATCTCTTGGGGATCGGCGTTGATGGTCGCGTTGGTCGTATTCATGGCGCTAATGATAGCTGAAACCGACCGGCACCGTTGGCGGGGGTACATCAAGACAGGCATAAAAAAACCCCGCCGGAGCGGGGTTCATTGAGCCTTGTAGCGTCAATCGATTACTTGCGGGTACCCACAACTTCGATTTCCACACGACGGTTCTTGGCGCGGCCAGCTGCAGTCTTGTTGTCTGCGACCGGTTGCGACTTGCCCTTGCCTTCGGTGTAGACGCGGTTGGCTTCAACGCCCTTGGAGACCAGGTAGGCCTTCACGGATTCAGCGCGGCGAACCGACAGCTTCTGGTTGTAAGCAACCGAACCGATCGAGTCGGTGTGGCCAACGGCGATGATGACTTCCAGGTTGATAGCCTTCAGGTTGCCAACCAGTTCGTCCAGCTTGGCCTTGCCAGCCGGCTTCAGGGTTGCCTTGTCGAAATCGAAGAACGCGTCAGCAGCGTAGGTCACCTTTTCCGAGGTCGGAGCAGCAGCCGGAGCAGCAGCAGGAGCCGGTGCAGCAGCAGCGACCGGAGCCGGTGCCGGCGGTTCTTCGCAAGGACCATTGGTGAAAGCGGTGTTCCAGCACAGACCGAAACCGCTGCGGGTCACGACGTCACGACCATCTTGCAGGTACAGGCTACCCGGACGAACCTTGATGTCCTTGGTTTCCTGAGCGGTGGCAGACAGAGCGATGGCTGCGGACGCAGCAGCGAAGACGAGTTTTGCTAATTTGTTCATGTTTCTCCTCTCGGGTGAGATATCCGCAGATAAACTGCGCTACAAGATTACGACATCAAAAAATGAATAATATCATGTGTTCAGGTCGTCACCGGCCCTTGTTCCATGGGGCTGGTAATGAACTTAGCCGCCATTCTGCCACACGGATTGTCCTTCAGCGATGCTTGCCAATTGGTCCAGACAACGTTTTTGGGACTGTGTTGTTTCTTCGCAACGTGATTTTTCAGGGCCATTTTTGTTCCGTTGGGGCCTGAAATTCTTCGATTTTTTGAAGAAAATCCTTATTTTTCAACCAGTTCTCTCCTTTTTCATCCTGGCAAGTAGTTGCCATTTTCTCTGCGGCATCATGGACACGATGGCATCGGAAATCGCCTGATGGCAATGAAAAGAAAAATGTTTTCTGGAAAACTTTCGCATATTTGCTTTCATGCATTGGCATGCGGCGCCCGCTACATGTCGCCACGGCAATACCGTTAGTCACTCCTAATATATATAGCGAGTCTGCTCGCCGAATTCGCCGCTCTCACAGGCTGGGAGCGGCCCTGCCCGGACCTGTCCGGGCGCTTCACCTGCCGCCGCAGGCCGGCGAGGGGGCGATTGGGGCTCCCGGCATGCTAGAATGGCGTGTTCTGATCATGTCCAAGGGCTAGGCCCGCTCGGTGTGATTTTTTTGTCCGAGAAACATCTTTCGACTCTCCAATGGATCAATTCGCTAAAGAAACCATCCCCATTTCCCTCGAAGAAGAGATGCGCAAGAGTTACCTCGATTACGCCATGAGCGTGATCGTGGGTCGGGCCTTGCCGGATGTGCGCGATGGCTTGAAGCCCGTGCACCGCCGCGTGCTGTATGCGATGCACGAGATGAATAATGTCTGGAACCGTCCGTTCGTGAAGTGCGCGCGCGTGGTCGGCGAAGTCATGGGTAAGTACCACCCGCACGGCGACGCCTCCATCTATGACACCCTGGTGCGCATGGCCCAGGACTTCTCGCTGCGCTACACCCTGGTCGATGGCCAGGGCAACTTCGGTTCCATCGACGGCGACGGCGCCGCGGCGATGCGTTATACCGAGTGCCGCCTGGACAAGATTTCCAATGAGTTGCTGGCCGATATCGAGAAGGAAACCGTCGATTTCGTGCCCAACTACGACGGCAAGGAAAAGGAACCCTCGGTCCTGCCGACTCGTATACCCAACATGCTGGTCAACGTCTCCTCCGGGATCGCCGTGGGCATTGCCAACAAC